>CAMIYN010000010.1 GCA_946403075.1 uncultured Lachnospiraceae bacterium
TAATATGTATACTATCCCCTTAGACTATTTGTATACCATGTTAGTCTTTACACAATGGTTCGCCCCTACGGCTTACTCCACTATCTTGCTATGGGCTCGCGGTGCTTCGCCCCTACGGCTTACTCCACTGTCTTGCTACGGGCTCGCGGTGCTTCGCCCCTACGGTTAACACTACTGTATTGCTTCGGGCTCGCGGTGCTTCGCCCCTACGGTTAACTCTACTGTCTTGCTGCGGGCTCCCAAAGGTTCGCCCCTACGACTTACTCCACTATCTTGCTACGGGCTCGCGGTGCTTCGCCCCTACGGTTAACACTACTGTATTGCTTCGGGCTCGTGGTACTTCGCCCCTACGATTAACTCTACTGTCTTGCTACGGGCTCGCGATGCTTCGCCCCTACGGCTAACACTACTGTATTGCTTCGGGCTCGCGGTGCTTCGCCCCTACGATTAACTCTACTGTCTTGCTTAGGGCTCCCAATGGTTCGCCCCTACGGCTTACTCCACTATCTTGCTATGGGCTCGCGATGCTTCGCCCCTACGACTATCACTACTTTCTTGCTGTGGGCTCGCGGTGCTTCGCCCCTACGATTAACTCTACTATCTTGCTTCGGGCTCGTGGTACTTCGCCCCAATAATAAAAAAACAGCAAAGAGTTAATCTTTGCTGTTTTTTAAAATATTAACAAATATTTTATTTCGCTTCTTTTATAAAATAATGCTCTATAAATGGAACGAGAACAAATGCAACTACACCAGCAGTAAATCCTCCATTATAGAAGTTGAAGAAATTATACTGTAATGGTATAAGTGTAACTATTGCAAAATGCATAACACCTGCAAGTATTCCCCAGATTACTCCATACTTTCCAGATATTGGAGCCATACCAGTAGCATAAGAGAATGCTATAAGTATACCAACTGTACTCATACCAAGTCTTCCTGTGTCGGCACCTATACCAAGTGCTGGACAAACTTGTGTTGATACAAGAGATATAAGGACATATCCTATACCTATTGGTAAAACATTTAATGGATGAGCTCCTGCTGCAACCCAAGTAAATGCACACCATACTACACCTGCTATAGGCCCACTAAATTTTGCACCAAAGCAGTATTTCATGCAAGTATAGAACAACAATATGAATAATCCATATATAGCAAAATTTATCATTGCAGCACCAATTCCATATTTTTCAATGAAGTCAGAGCCTTGTCCTGAATCTTTCAATAATTTCCCATAATTCTTTAAAGCATCCTTATCCAAAGCGAGACCTATTATAAAGCAAATAAGGAATACAATAGCATAAGATATAAATACAAACTCAAATACCTCTACAGTTGATTGTCCTGGGCCATTTGAAATCCCAGTGCCAATATTTGTCACTTTAAATAAGAATCCAATAGTCATAAGACACAAAAAACCAGCTGGTGGTCCTGCATTAAATAGGTCACATCCCATATGGAAGTTAGGTGCCTTAGCACATAGTGCTGGGTAAAATAAACAGAAAAGTATTGCAATTATAAATGCAATAAGTATACCTGTTGGTTGAATAGGAAGATTAGATAAAACTTCTAATCCTGATTCTTTAAAAGCATTTAAAGAAGTTGTGTTTACATTTGCTACTCCATCAACTGTAGCATTATATCCTGGCCATCTAAACATAACCTCTGACATAATAGGTGCAATAGCAGTTGCGAAAATACCCAAATTCATCATTGATGCAGGTGTTTTCTTTTTAATTAAAGCATATACTTGCATACCTATCATAAGTGGAAGCATATTTATTATGTTCATTCCCCAAGATGAAAAGCCTACTGTCAAAAAGAATGCAGCAACAGTTCCACTGTTTACAGAATCTTTTCCACCACAGCATACAATGTATACAAGCATTAGTAAGCAACACATTCCCATATTAAAATATGTTCCTGGAACACTTACCCCATACATATCTTGAGTACATTGAGCTGGTGATCTCAAAATCCTGATAAATCCTGGTATCATATCATTTAAATTGCCGTTCATGATACCATAAACTACAGCCATTACAAAAAACATAGCTGTAAACATAGCCAATACTTTAAAAAGTATTCTGGCATTTTTTACTTTTTGGTCCATAATTTCCTCCCTTTAAAATTTAGTATAAATTAATTTATACAAAATCAACGACTAATGTGATTTAGAAGTTAATATTATATACTTGTGAATTTGGGCTCGCAAAGCTCCACCCATAAATTTTTAACTTCGCACATACAACTAACATTACTTTTTTGCAAAAGGGCTCGCAAAGCTTCGCCCCTATGGTTAACTCTACTGTATTGCTGCGGGCTCCCAAAGGTTCGCCCCTACGACCCCTACAATTAACTCTGCTATCTTGCTACGGGCTCGTGGTACTTCGCCCCTACAGTTATCGCTACTGTCTTGTAGCGGGCTCGCGATGCTTCGCCCCTACGGCCCCTACGGTTTAAATTAATATTATATTCTTATAAATAATAAATAAATAAGTGCAACAATTAACCCTACACAAAATAGTATAAGCCCAAATGATAAACTATTTGTTATCTCTTTTACTACTTTTGAACTTCTTTTTTCTGTATTTAATACTGCAAAAGCATCTTTTGATTTAATATTGTTAATTGCAGAAAATAAAATACTCTTTATTAAACTAACTAAAAAGTCTATAAGTTTATCTAAAATTCTAAATATTAATGCTACAATAAATATAACTTTTGGATAAATAAAATCTAAAAATTTTACTAAATCTATATTCTCAGGCCATCTATCAACATATATAAGTTTCCCTGATTTTCTACTGACAAGCACTATCCTAACTATACATAAATAAACAAATAAACCTATACCGAGTGAAATAAGCCCACCCTTTAAATTCACAAATGAAAAATAATTAACTGCATGTGCTGGATCATGCCCGTGCATAAAACTCTGCCCAAATGTTGCAAGTTTATCCATAAGAGTCGCATTACTTGAATGAATTTCTCCAAGTAAGACTTGCACTACAAAACTATTTAATCCAAGTATGAATACAATTATTGCAGAACCTAAAATTGCGAATACAGATAATTTTGACATATAGGTTTTATTCATCAAATCATATTTATGTTGTAATTCTTTACTATTATTCTTTTCAAAAAATATGCAAATATATAATTTAGTCATATAAGCAGCAGTAAGTCCACCTGACACTAGAAATATCCACTCTATAATATTATATATCGTTGTCGCATGTCCTTCGTGGTGAAGTTCTTCTATGTATTCAACTATTGATTCATGTATTAAAGTTTTTGAAACATAACCACTAAACATAGGCATACCAATTATTCCAATGTATCCTGCGAGAAATGCAATATTCAATAAAATTTTTCCTCTTCCAAATCCTCTTATATCATTTAAATCAAGTTTATGTAAATTCATATAAATTGCACCAGCACACATAAATAAAACAAGTTTAAACATAGAGTGGTTAACCATATGAAGTATTGCACCACGAACAGCCAAGGCATTATGTTCCCCAAGTAGTCCTTGCATACCACAAGCAACCAAAATAAATCCAATCTGTGACATAGAAGAACAAGCAAGTGTTCTCTTTAAATCAATAGAAAATAGTGCAAGAAATGCCCCAAGAAACATAGTTATAACACCTATATATAAAAGGATACTTCCCCAAGTAGAGTTATATAAAAATATTCTTGAAGTTATGATTAAAATTCCATAAACTCCAGATTTTGTAAGTATACCAGATAAAAGTGCACTTGCAGGTGCAGGAGCAACAGGGTGAGCCTTTGGAAGCCATATATGCACAGGATACATACCAGCTTTAGCACCAAATCCAAATAGCATACAAAGTGCAGAAGCCCAAATAATAGTATGACTACCATTATTATTTAAATAATTTGTTATCGCAGTATTTAAACTATCTATCTCAAGTGTTCCTACAGCATTTTGTAGTAGGAATAATCCCATGAGCATTACCATTCCACCAAGGACAGCAATAAACAAATATATATCTCCTGCCTTCATAGCTTTTTCTTTTTCATCATGAATAACTGCAACATATGAAGCAAATGACATTATCTCAAAAAATATAAAGGTAGTAAATAAATCACCTGATAAAAACACTCCCATAGTCCCAGAAAAAGTTAATAGTATAAAAAAGAAATATCTATTTCTATTTCTATAATGATGGAAATATTCGTGACTAAATAGTGATGTCATAGTCCACATGAGAGCACAAATTGTGCCATAAATTGCTCTAAACCCATCCAGTTGCAGATGAAGAGTTTTACCACATATATCTGGTATGTAGCAATTAAAAACTTCTCCACTATATACTCTCGTAAACAAATAGAAAAGTATAAATAAATCAATTGCACAACAAGTCATCACAAAATAGTCTCTCATTTTTTTATCTCTTCTACCAATGAGATATGATACAAAACTTCCTAACAATGGGAATATAACTAAAAACAATAATATATAATCTTTCACAGCCCCTCCTCACTTAAAAATTTTTTATGATATTATATTTAAAAATTCTAATAAAAAACTTGAATTAACTCCAAAATATATAATTAAAATTGATAAAATTATAAATACTGAATTCATCAATTTACTTACTTTTATCTCTTCTCCTATGCCACTTTCATCTTTGCTAAATCCCATAACTACAATACTCATTAAATATATAACTGTCAAAACTATCGATACTATTATAATAATTAATCCTATGAGAGATAAATTGCTATTTACATCCATAGCAGATTTTACTATTAAATATTTACTTATAAATCCACAAGTTAAAGGAATACCTATTATACTAAAACTTGCTACTGCAAACGAATAAAAAGCAACTTTCATCTTTTTTACTATACCTTTAACTTCATCAACCATATGAACATTACTATATAAAATAAATATTCCTGCTACAAAAAATAACAAAATTTTTGCAATTGCATGAAAAAACATATGTGCAAGTCCTGCCTTTATGCTTTCATCTGTCATAAGTGATACAGCAAATAATATATATGATAGGTTACTTGCCGTCGAATAGGCGAGTCTTCTCTTTATATTTTTTTCTCTGACAGCCATGCATGAGCCATACAAAACTGTAAATATTGAAATTATAATGACAATATTTTGAGCCATAGTTCCTGTCAAAAACTCTACACCATATGCATAATAAATAGTTCTAATTATTGCAAAAGCTCCTGCCTTTACTACGACCACAGCATGAAAAATAGCACTAACTGGTGTAGGTGCTACACTACATTGTGGTAGCCAAAAAGTAAAAGGAAATAATCCTGCTTTTACTCCAAATCCGAAAAAGCAGAGTAAAAAACCTATGTATAATGTATTAATGTCTCCAAATATTTCGCTTGATAATACACCGCCATATCTAAAATCAATCCCATGAGATGTAAATGTTGATAAAATAATTATTCCCATCAGTGCAAGGCTTGCACCAATCATTGACACAATTAGATATGTTTTCCCAGCAGCGATTGATTCTTTATCATTCTCATGCATAATAAGTGGCAAAGTCAAAAATGTCAAAAGTTCATAGAAAAAATATAGTGATATAAAATTACTACTAAATGTTAGTCCTATTGCTATTCCATATGTTATGAGAAAATACCTAAAAAATGAATCAAGATTTTTTTTATGCTCCATATAAATAACTGCATATATTGAAGCAAGAGGCCAAAGTGTAGCAATTAAAACAGAAAAAACCTTTGATAAACCATCCCCTACAAATGAAATAGAAAAAATTGAAGAAAACCTAACAAGTGTCCAAACCAAATCATTTTGAAAAAATGTCACATAATAAACAAGAAAACTTGTAATTAAAGTCGATAAAACTACATACAACTTTCTATTAAATCTATTAAGTTTAAATACTGGTAACAACAATCCCAAAATTATCGGCACTAACATTGTAAAAAATATAAACATATATTGCCTCTATTTATCCTAAATATAATGTGCTCGCAAATTTTGTAAAGAAATCTATAAATGGCTTCGCATATGCACCGCACAAAACACAGGCACAAGCTAAAATCAAAAGTGGTATTAACATATACAAATTAGGTTCAACTTTTTTTACTTTTGAATAATCAAAATCAGCACCTGGGAAAAATGCATTTATAGAAATAGTTATTAAATATCCAGCAGTTAAAAGAGCACTAATAAGTAGAACAACTGGTCCTAACCAACTAAATATATTTATTTTAGTTGCAAGAGATCCCATAGCAAGATACCATTTACTTACAAATCCAGTTAGTGGTGGAACCCCTACAAGTGCAAGTCCACCAATAGTAAAGCACCACATAACTATAGGCATACCTTTTCCTATTCCTTTTAATTCATCAACTTTTGTCTTATGAGTTTTATATATTATACTTCCTGCAGACATAAAGAGTAAATTTTTTGTTATAGAGTGAAATACTACTTGTAACAATGCTCCTACAAAACCTATCTGTGTAAGTGTTGAAAGCCCAAATAACACATAAGATACTTGTGATACTGAACTATATGCAAGTCTCTTTTTCAATAAATTTTCTTTAAATGCCATCATTGAGCCCATAAAGATTGTAATTAATGTAAGTCCCATAAATCCATATTGAACCCAAGTTCCCTTTATAAAATCAACTCCCACTTGATAAAAAATAACTCTTATAATTCCCAAAACTCCAGCCTTAGTTATAACACCAGATAAAACAGCAGAAGCTGGTGCAGGAGCAACTGGGTGGGCAGTTGTAAGCCAACCGTGTAATGGAAATAGACCTGCCTTTACACCAAATCCAACTATGGTAAAGAAAAATACTAATCTCAAAATATTTTCATTATTTGCTATTCTACCTGCAATTAGTGTTCCACCTTTTACAAATTCTATATCTCCATAATAATTCATAAAGAAGAAACCGATTAACACAAGTGATGCTCCAAATATTGAATAGAATAAATATTTAAGTCCACCACTTATTGCTTCTTTAGTCCTACTATGAAGAACTAATGGAATTGATAAAAATGTCATAAACTCATAAAATACATATAGTGTTATAAAATTAGCTGCCATACCAAGTCCAAGGAGTGTAGCTTCTGTCAACAAATAGAATAAATAAAAACTTTCATTATTTTCTTCGTGTTTCATATATTCAAATGAAAACAAGCCAACTATCAACCACATAAAACTAACTAATGTATTAAATAAAATTGTCATTTCATCAACTCTCAATCTAATAGGCAGAGTTTGTGTCAAATTAAATAATAATAAACTCCCACCCCTCTTTAATACAATAATATTCATTAAAAATGTAGCAAGTAATACCAAAAATACATACACCTGCCTAAAATTCCTATTCTTAAATATCTTTTTAATTACCAATGTAAATAAACTAAATACTGCTGGTATCAAGATAGGAACCATCAATAAAAATTCCATAACATACTTATCCTCCTTTAAATTATGAAAATACTTTTAATCCGTCAATTATAAGTTTAATAAAATAAGATGACATTATTCCAAGTATAAAATTGCATATTATAAATATACCATTTGATATAATGAAACCTAAATCTTTCTTATCAGGTATTACCACAATTTTTTTGGTGCTATCATCTTTTTTGAATAGAACCATTAGAGCTGGCACATAATATATAGCATTCAAAACTGTGCTTATTATTAAAGCAAGTAGTGCTATAACTGCCTTGCTTGGATTATTTAGTGCTGCTATAGCCAAATTATACTTAACTACAAAACCACCAAATAGTGGAATTCCTATCATTGAAAATGCACCAACTGCAAAAGCAATTCCTGCATACATATTTTTTCTCGCTGCACCTTTTAAATCTTTAAACTTCCTACTTCCATTTGCTGTATCCATAAATGCACCTGCTGTATTAAATAACATAGGTTTAGTAAATGCATGAACTAAAATTTGCAAACAAGCGGCAACCATACCAAGTTCATTTCCAAGTCCTATCCCCATATATATGTAACCAATTTGTGCAACAGATGAATATGCAATCATCTTTTTTAAATCTCTCTCATTTATTGCCTTTATAGAGCCTATTGTCATTGCCAAAATTCCAAACACAAATAAGATGTTTAAAACCTTAGAATTATTTATAACATTAAATCCAAATACTCTATATACTAATTTTATCAAAAGTATAATATATCCTTTTAACACAAGCCCTGACAAAACTGCTGATGATGCAGAAGTTGATTGACCGTGTGCATCAGGAAGCCATGAGTGGAAAGGATATAATGCACTCTTTATTCCAAGTCCAATAGCAAATAAGCAAATAATCATTTCAAGTGGAAATGTATATCTACCAGTTGCTACCAAGTTTTGGACACCCTCTTTTATATTAGACATAAGTAGATGTCCTGTTATATCATATAAAATACTTATTCCTATTAAAAACAATCCAGAACCAAGTAAACTCATCATCAAATATCTCGCTGTAGCAACCAATGTCTCTTTACTATGTTTAAGCATAACTATTGCACAAGCTGTAAGTGTATTTATCTCTACAAATACATATGCAGTAAACAAATCATTTGTATATATTAGCGCTATAAGTGATGTGTAAAGTAAAGTCATCATTAAGAAATAATATTCTTGCTTATCTGGTAAAACATCGTGATATATATGCTTAAGTCCACCCATCAATGATAACATCATAACAAGTGTAAATGAGGTTGCCATGAGTGCTTCTAAAACACCAACTCTGATCTCATTACCAAACGGAGCAGGAAAATGCCCCATCATATATATGTAATAATCACCGACTTTTAAACAATATATTAGTGTTGCAAGTGATAAAGCAAAACCGACAGTTAAATTGAAAAAACATAGTTTTTTTGCACCTTTAGATTTAAGTGCTGCACAAAAAATTCCTGACAAAAAAGATAAGATAATTGATATGCAAGGAAAATTTTGCACAATGCTATTTATAACATAATGATAATCATTATTAATTATTGTTGTATATTCTAACATTATTCTTTATTCTCCTCTCTATTCATTATTGATATTATTTCATGCATATCTAAAGTTTTATATTCTCTATAAAGTCTAACTGCAAGTGCTAAGAAAAATGCAGTAAAACTAACTGATACAACGATACCAGTAAGAACCAAACCAGATGGAACTGGATTTATATAATTCTGAACATTAGGAACTGCAGTCCCAGCTTGATAACCAGCAAGATTAGTATCGCCTAACTTTTCTAATAATATAGGAGCTATTCTTCCAGTTATATATCCTTTTGATGCTAAAAATAAATATATAGCAGTATCCATAAAGTTAAAACCTATAATTTTCTTGATTATGTTTCTATTTAGGAGCAAAGTAACGAAACCTATACCAAATATAATTATAGATACAGTCTCATAATAATTTGTAAAAAGTCTGCTTACCATTATATTTCCTCCCTATCAAATAAACTATAAAAACCAAACATAGTGCATGCGACTTCAAAACCAACACAAATATTGAGCGGTAATATAAGCCCGCTACTTATTAAATTTCCAGCTATACCATTAGGAATTATCGACTCAATCAAATTTGCACCAGTTATAAAAGAATATAATTGTGACAATGCATAAAAACTTAATGCAGATATTTTTATAACTTTATGTATTCCATAATTAAAAAATGTCTTTGTAGAATTATCTCCAAAAGCAGAATTATAAAGTATCAAAGCAGCACCCATTATAGTTCCCCCCGAAAAACCACCACCAGGAGATAAATGGCCATTAAACAATACATAAACACCAAATACAAGTGTAGCTGGCACAACTATAAGTGCACCATGTCTAAGAATAAGGTCATGTTTATCTTCATATTTAGCTTCTTCTAATTGTTCAGCTTTCTCTTCTTCTTTAGTTTTGTGTTTAAACAATAGTATTATAACAGTAGTTGCTGCTATAAAAAGAACTGTTGACTCACCTAATGTATCAAATGCTCTGTAGTTAAGTATCATTCCTGCTACAAAATTCACTGCACCTGTATCACGAATACCATTTTCGATATATGCTTGTACAACTTCATTATTTGCAGGGTTAGTTGGATCTCCAAAAGATGGTAAAAATGATACTGTATATATCATACAAGCAATTATTACACAAGCAAGAAGTATAGCTATTACATTATAAAATTTATTAAATCCCTTATTCTCTCCACTCTCTACTATATCTTCTATTCTCTCTGTTAAAACTTTTTCATGGTGCTTTTTATTTTTATGTTTTAAATGCACATTTTCTTTTTCATCTTGTACACCATTTACAAAATCATTTAAACTTTTAAATATCTTATTCATCACTATCCTCCTTATCTGTCATCTTTCCTACTTTTTTTAGAGTAATGAAAAACAAAATACTTGTGACACCTGCTCCAACTGCTGCTTCTGTGATGGCAAGGTCAGGAGACTCCAAAAATAGCCATATAACACTCATTACCAAGCTATAAGCTGTAAATATAATGAGTGATACAAGTAAATTATTTGTCACACACACAGATATAGCACATACGAGTAAGAATAATATAAGTATATATTGAACATATATCATAGTTTTACCTCCTCACATTCCAAATCTATATCTTCATTAGTATTTGCTTCTACCTTACTAATCAAATGGCTACATATAGGACTTGTTATCCAAAAGAAAATAATGATAAGTGCAAGTTTTATAGTAGTAAAAGTAAACCCCTCAATCAAAACTAACCCTACAAGCATTAAAAATATTCCCATAGTATCGCAAGTTGCAGCCACATGCATACGATTTAAAATATATCCAAGTCTATAGACCCCGATAACTGCAAGTATAATTATAAGAAGTCCTATAAACAAAAATGATGAACCAAGTATAAATCTAATCATATTTAAAACATCCATAAAATTCATTATTTTTTCCTCCTTGCAGAAGCTTTATCTTTATTTTTTAAATAAGAATATTGATATGCATAAGTTAAAACAACCATAGATACAAAATTAAGTAATGCATATAAAAGTGCTATATCAATTATAAAACTCTCTTTTAATACACCAGATATTATACATATCATAATTATGACTTTAGTTCCTATCATATTTACACAAATTATTCTATCAGTTACTTTTGGACCTATAACTGCTCTAAAAAATATTGCAATGATAGAAATTGATAAAACAACCAAAGAAATAAAGAAAACAAAATTTTGTGCATTCTCCAAATTCATACTACACCTCCTCTATCTTTCTTAGAAGTTCCACAAAAGTTGAATTATTAATCCCATTATACAAAGACTTATCCAAGCAATGCACCTTGTATTCGCCTTTTTCGTTTAACTCAACTGTTATAGTTCCTGGTGTCAAAGTTATAGAATTTGCGAGAAGAATTCTACTCTTTTGTTGTTTTAAATTAGTTTTGAAATAACAAAAACAAGGCTCTATATCAATATTCTCCTTTAATATGATTGAAAATACCGATATATTTGCCTTTATTATCTCATATATCAACAAAATAAAATACTCGCAGAGCATCAAAGTTTTTTTGAAAATATTTTTTGTCCTATCCTCTTCTCTATAAAAAAACTTTTTAAAAAACATTGTAAGGAAAAATGAAATAACAATGCCAAAAATAAAAATTTCTGTTGTCAATTTTCCATTAAACACTATCCACAATACAAGCAATAATAAAAACAAAATGAATTCCTCCTTTAACACATATTTTTTAATTTATCATAATCACTTTTATTGTTAACATTAAAAAATGCGACTTCACTTTCTTTATACTCAAAATATTTTAAATTAATTAATTCCAAAAAACCTCTAACATTGAAATTTTTTCCATCCAAATACTTTGAAAGCTTATCTAAAACATTTTTTTTAAATATACTTATTAGTGGCTCAACTACTTCATTATGTCTCAATACCACTGCATCAAACACTATACTTTTAGAATATTCTATCATTTCTTTTATGATGCTCTCTCTAAGTAGTGGAGTATCTACACTTACTACAAAGGCACATTCATTTTTTATATTTTTAAGTCCCAAGTAAATCCCAGATAATGGTCCCTTCATAATATCATCAGCTATTATTTTTTCTTTAACTCCACTTCCCCTAAATCCTGATATAATAATGTCTTCTATACCGAGCTTTTTAAACTTATCTATTTGAGTTTGTAAAAATGTTTTACCATTATAAGAAAGTAAACACTTGTCCTCACCCATCCGAGTAGATAGTCCACCTGAAAGTATAATTGCTGATATTTGACTCATATCTCTCTCCACAATTTTATGGAAACCTCGAAAAAGCCTAACAACTTATCTAAGGTTTCCTATGGAACCTTCATTATTCAACAATTATCAAAATTTAAATTTGAAAACCGTCCATTACTAAAGGTTGCCTTATTACATTTTTCTAACATTTTATCACAAAATTTTTACATTTTCAATTTATTTTCACACATTTTTTAAAAAAAATAAATATTGATTATCAAAATTTTTTTTAGAATTATAAATATTATTTTAATTTTGTGCTATAATAAATGTCGTAGGAGCCGTAGGGGCGAAGTACCACGAGCCCGTTTGCAAAATAGTAGAGTTAATTTGTAGGGGCGAAGCATTGCGAGCCCGAAGCGAGCCCATTTAATAATTAGGAGGTTTTATGTCTCTTAGACAAATAAGACAAATTGGCGATGAAATATTAAAAAAGAAATCAAAAGATGTTTCATCTATGAACGAAAGAACAAGAGAACTCATAAAAGATATGGAGGATACAATGACAGTTCTTGGTGGTTGTGGTATAGCAGCAGTCCAAGTTGGAGTTTTAAAAAATATAATTCTTGTTAAACCAGATGTTGAAGGTAAAACATATATTTTTATTAATCCTACTATCACAAAAAAGAGTGAAGAGGAAACCATAGATTTTGAAGGCTGCTTATCGGTAGAAGGAAAGAGAGGCGAAGTCAAAAGACCGAACCAAATAACCGTTAGTGCTATGGATATGGATTTAAAACCTTTCACTCTCACTGCCGAAGGCTTTTTTGCAAGAGCTATTTGTCATGAGATAGATCATTTAAATGGAATATTATATGTTGATAAATTAGAAAGTCCATTATACAATATAGATGTGACACAAGAAGCTAATTGATAATCGTAGGGGCCGTAGGGGCGAACCATTGGGAGCCCTAAACGAGCCCTTAGCAAGATAATAGAGTTAATTGTAGGGGCGAAGTACCACGAGCCCGTATGCAAGACAGCAGAGTTAATCGTAGGGGCGAAGCATCGCGAGCCCTTAGCAATAAAGTAGCGAAAGTCGTATGGGCGAACTTTGCGAGCCCATTTAATAATAGGAGGTTTTATGACTGATATAAAAAAAATTTATGGAAAATATGTATTCAATGATAAGGCTATGAAAAAATATATACCGAAAGAAACATATGAAAAATTTAAAAAAATTATAAATGACCAAAAAGAATTGCCAGATAATATGTCAAAAATTATAGCAAAGGCAATGTGTGATTGGGCTATTGATAATGGTGCTACACACTATACACATTGGTTTCAACCACTGACAAATATGTCTGCTGAAAAAAGAGAAAGTTTCATATCATTTAATGACAAAAATGAAATTATGTTAAAGTTATCAGGTAAAGAATTGATTAAAGGTGAGTCTGATGCATCTTCTTTCCCATCAGGGGGAATAAGAGCTACTTTTGAAGCAAGGGGGTACACTGCCTGGGATATCTCAAGCCCTGCATTTATTAAAAAAGATGAAACAGGGGCTACTCTTTATATACCTACTGTTTTTTATTCATA
This sequence comes from uncultured Lachnospiraceae bacterium, assembly GCA_946403075.1. Classification (GTDB taxonomy): domain Bacteria; phylum Bacillota; class Clostridia; order Lachnospirales; family Lachnospiraceae; genus UBA3633. The sequence continues at coordinate 13,830 of CAMIYN010000010.1, forward strand.
TACAGGCGAAGCTCTTGATAAAAAAACTCTACTCCTTAGGTCAATGGATGTATTAAATAAAGAAGCGATAAAACTGATTAGGCTTTTTGGCAATAAAACTTCAAAAAAAGTCATTTCTATGCTTGGTCCCGAGCAAGAATATTTTTTAATAAATAGAGATTTATATTTAAAGAGAAAAGATTTAATCTATACAGGGAGAACTCTATTTGGTGCTCTCCCACCAAAAGGACAAGAGCTTGATGACCACTACTATGGCACAATACAGAGTTGCATAGGTGCTTTTATGGATGAAGTTAATTTGAAACTTTGGGAATTGGGAGTTCCAGCAAAAACTTGTCATAATGAAGTAGCACCAGCACAGCACGAGCTAGCAGTGATATACGAGGAAGCAAATATTTCTTGTGACCATAACCAACTCGTGATGGAAACATTAAAAAAAGTAGCAAATAATTATAATTTAGTATGTCTACTTCATGAGAAGCCTTTTTACAATTTAAATGGTTCTGGTAAACACAATAATTGGTCTATAGTGACTGATGACAATATAAATCTCTTATCTACATTGGATGCAAGCACTGATTTACAATTTTTACTCATTATGGCATTAATTATAAAAGCAGTGGATGAAAATGCTGATATTTTGAGAAGTAGTGCAGCAAATGTAGGTAATGATTATAGACTTGGAGGAAATGAAGCACCACCTTGTATTATTTCTATATTTTTAGGTGAATATCTCACAAATATTTTTGAAGACTTAGTTAAAAATAAAAAAATAGACAAAAATAAACAAAAAGGAAAAGCGATAATCTCTACTGGATTAACCAATATCCCTGATTTATACAAAGACACTACTGATAGAAATAGAACTTCTCCACTCGCATTTACAGGAAATAAATTTGAATTTAGGATGGTAGGAAGTAGTGATTCCTGTGCTATGCCTATAACTACTATAAATACAATTGTAGCAAAAGCATTTAGAGAGGCAAACACACATTTTGAAAATATAAAAACAAATTCAAAAAAAGAATTTGAAGAAGAAGTCATATCATACATAATAAAAATTTTTAATGAACATAAAAAAATAATCTTTAACGGCAATGGCTATTCAAAAGACTGGCTAAATGAAGCAAAAGAAAAAAATTTACCAAATATAAATAATATGGTATCTGCGATACAGGCATTAAAAACTGAAAAATCAGAAAGCTTATTTACTTCTATGAATGTGATGACAAAAACAGAATTAAAAAGTAGAATTCAAATAGAGTTTGAAACTTATATAAAAACAATTAGAATAGAAGCAAAAACTATGATAGATATGGTAAAAAAACAAATACTTCCAGCTTGTATTGCATATATAGAGAGAATATCAAAAACAATAAATGAAATTAATTCAAATGTATTGCAAATTGAACCAACAGCAGAAAACGAAATACTTAGAGAATTAGTTTTTAATGTAAACAATTTAAAACTATCTCTTGATGAACTTGAGAAAAAACTAAACTCAGCAGAAAAAGAAAATGACATAGATAAAAAATCTATATCATTTAGAGATAATCTAATTCCTGCTATGAATAATGTTAGAAAAAATGTTGATATATTGGAAATGCTTGTAGGTAAAGACTACTGGCCTATCCCAAGTTATGGGGATTTGGTTTTTGAAGTAGCACCGTTATAATAACCTAATCATCATCCCTTTCAAAAATGCTCTCATCTGGTCTTGTCTCTTTTTCTCCATTGTCATCATCGTATAAATCAGATGGTTCTATATCAACTATGCCATTATCTTCATCGCTCTCTTCATCTTCTTCGTCTTCATCATATTGATTAGATACATCAGTAGTATCATTTATTGTGTCATTAGTATTTGTGTTTCCACTCACAACACTTCTATTATTGTTGCTGCTACCACCTCTACTATATGACCTTGTGTCAGCCGTAGGAACTATTACATCACCCGGGTCTAATTCTTCTGGTACATCTTCATAGTCTTCTATTTTTTCTGTTTGAACCACACTGCTACTTAATTCAGTTTCTATTATCTCTTTACTACTCTCAATTATCTCAGTAGGACTTATAGAAACATAATTTTTGGTTTCGCTACTACTTTCGTCATCAAAAAAAATATTAGAATCTTCACTTGATAGTTCCTTTTCTAAATTTTCTATATTTATTTCATCATTATTTTTTATCTGATTTAAATTACTATATTTATTATTTTCATTTTTTACTTGTATAATATTATTTTTATTTTTAATAAATATAAATATAGTAATTAATAAAACTAAAAAACCCAAAGCACTCAATTTAAAATGAAAACTTAACTTTTTAAATTTATAAATTTGTTTTGAGACATTTTCTCTTATAATCAAAATTTTTTTCTTTAAGATATTTATGATATCTGATTTTGATATATTTGTTTTTAGAGAGACAAGTTTATAACATAATATATTAATACATTTTTTTAAAGTTAATTTAACTTGATTATAATTTTTTTTTATTTTTATCGTTTTTATAATTTTATTTATAGATATGATAAATTTACTCATATTTTTTTTAACTAATAACTTTACATCATAAAATTTTAAACTTATATATTTTTTTATATCATTAATTCTATTTTTTTTCATATTTTCCTTAAAAAAACCCCGCTTTTTAAACGAGGTTTTATCTACTATTTTTTAATTTTTCCCAAATAACATTACTATTTTATCCCTTACAAGGTCAGCCACTACATTTACACCCCTGTATTTTAATCTTGTAGTCATTGATTGGACTATATCATTGACTGTATCAATTATGGTATCAATAAAAGTAGCTCTATCATATATAAGCTCTACATATATTTTATTACCACCAGCTTTATAATTTAAATTAACAACTTTACCTGTTGTATCTCTCATAAGGTCTGAATTATTTGTTCTCTTTATTTCACTTATATGATTGACAGAATGAATTTTGATATCTACTATTGGACTTCCCTTTGTAATATCATTATACATCTTAGTTCCCATCAAGTAAATATAGTTTCCACCTGCTCTTGAATTTAAATCTACAATTCCATCACTTGTAACATCTTCACTTGTCCTAAACTCTTCATCCCCTTTAGAAATTGAATAATCATAGTCAACAATATTATCAAAGTAGTAAGTCTCTTTTACTTTACTAATATCTGCTTCTTCTATATTTTTTCCCCAGTATCTCTGATTTATTTTATATGCTGGATTATCAACTATATCTGCTGAATTTAATGCAACTAAATTCTTATATGCTTTTTCTACATCATTAGTTTTATTATATACCAAGTATAGATAATCACCTTGTGCTCCATCATTTAAATCTACAAAGATACTATTCTCAAACTTATCTGTATTATCATTTAATACATCCATAGCTTCTTGTCTCTTTTCTCTCTTAACTATTGCTATATCTGATACATATGATAAAATCTTTTTAGGTCTAACCACAGGTATAAATTCATATGCTGGCTCATAACCTTTTATTGTATCAAGATTTCCAGTAATTGAATAATATGATTGTTCTACATAAGTGTTAGAATTATATGGTACACATTCACTACTATCAATTTTTGTAGTCCAAAGTGTTTCATATGCTGCATCTTTCAATTTGTTATTATTTTTTAATCTCCATCCCACAATCTCATATTTTTCTGATTTAAAATCAGCTGCAGTTAATAACTCAAAATCTTCTCCTATTTTCATTTGATTTACTATTGCTGATGATTTAACCAAAATTTGATTTCCAATATTGTTTGCATCTAACTTATCAAATTCTTCATCGGATACTATACTTATAACTACACCATCTGGCATATATGTATTATCATTTACATCATATCTTACAGTGACAGATTTTTTTAAAGCTTCTTTACCATATTCTTCAAATAAATCTTTTTCGTATATAGCTCTAAATGCATGTGGATAATAACAAATCATCTCATATATTACATCGCTATTTCCAGGTGTCACATTAAATGGATTATTAACTTGCCTTCCACCTGCTGCTGCACCTCTTATCATATTATATTTGACATATAATGCTTTATTTACAATCTTTGCACCACCAAATAAGAACGAACCAGTTGGATAAGTTACTTTTTCTATTACTGCATTTTTCCAATCTATACCCATGTCGTAAATTCTACCAGATGTGCTTTTATAAGGTTTGTTTATTTCCCCCACTGATATACCTTCATAAGCATTGCCACTCAAATATTCTCTGCCCTGATGAACGAATTCATGCTCGACTGCCTCCCAAGCAACAAATCTATATCCATCCTTAACTGGAATTGGAACTTCTACTATATCTCCTTCATTACTCTTTAGTATAGAAAAAGATTTTCCTATATAACTATATGCTTCTGCATCTTTTAGGGACTCTGCAGTACCTCCATCAAGATCAAACAGATAATCAATATATATCTGATCTATTTTTTCTTTTAAGTTAATATATATTGTTTCACCAACACTTACCCCACTACGAGATATTGCATCTACTATTACTCTATCATTTGATGCATTATATATATCTTTACTTTCAAGTGTAATGATGACATCTCCTTTGTTATCTAAAATCTCAAAATCATAAAAATATCTATCTCTACAATTTATTGAGTGTTCATCTAACTTTGTACTTTCTTCTTTATAGGAAGTAGGGAATATGTAAAATGGAAAGTATAAAAAGCCAAACGAATCTTTAGAAATTTTAACTGTATTACCAGACACATAGACTCCCTTTCTTTTTGCTTTTAGTAATATGTCTTTTTTTACATAATTAGGCACCCCACTAAAATCTATATCTGCATATATATACGAATCTAAACTTTGAGAATTGTAATATCCATCTACTACATCATTATATGACTCTGATGTTATTGGTTCATTCAATAATTCTTTTTCATACTCTACAAACTTATCGCCAAATTTTGTGACTACTGCATTTACCTTTTGCTCATCATAATAATGTTCAAAAGATATATAAACATCATCATCATAAACTATTTCTAAGTAAATTTCTTTTTCCCCAGGCAACCCCCTGTTTATATTCATAGGTGATCCATCATATGTTGAGCCTAAAAAAGTTGCATTATGATCCAGCATTGCTCTATTCATAGACTCTTTAGATCTATGAACTATGATATCTTTGATTGGTCTTCCATCAATACAGTCCCCATCAAGTCTTGTTCCTGCAATATAATTATTTACTACTTTGTAATCCCCATTAACAAATTTTTGCCCATCCATAAATTTAACCACAAGTGAGTCAGTTAAACTATCAACATATCTCTTGGTTTTAGAATCTTCAAAGGTTAAATCAGGATAATTTTTATTCTTTAAGTGATCTTTATTTACAATAGTTGATAACTTATCTTTGTCATAAATAACTTTAGCTGCATCTATTCCACTTAAATCTTTTCCATAATACTTTGTTATATCCCAAGAAGATGTAGCATTTACTATCGCTTTATATCTATCTTTACTTTTATTTAGAGCTTCAAGCTTTCTTTTAATCATACCAGCTTCAACCCAATTAGCAGTTTTTAACTGATTTTTTAAATCATTTACGGTATTATCATAGTTTCTTGCACCATTCACAGAGCTTGCGGTATATATTGTGTCATTAATTTTTTTAGCATACTCAAAACTATAATCAAATATTCCTAAATATTTATATGCTTTCATATAATCCGAAGAAGTTTTCACAAATATATTTCTCTTTGTATTTATTGCTAAAACAGTATCACCATTAGTATCATACAATCGTCTATATCCATCAGGTGGAAATGAAGTGCTTAAAACAATAATATCCGTAATATATTCTCCTTCTGCTGTATTATAATTTCTTACTTTCTCAAATTGTGCATAAAGTTCAACATCTGCACCATATTTACTATAAAGAGAAATCACATCTACTTTTTCATACCACTCATTAGGATCACCTGAGAACTTTTCCCATCCTTTAAACTTATAATTTAGTGACTTAAATGCACTTGCATTTGGCAAAAGATATTCCGTTGCATATTTTTTTGAAATTCTTATTCTCCTATCATTAATATCAACAATTTTTGCATCACTAGTGTTAAAAGCATCCTTATTAACTGCTAATTCATCTGGACCAATTAAATTTCCACCAAGTTCTGGAACAACATTTATTTTTTCAAATTCCTCAGCACTATAAAACTTTACTTCTCCCCCAAACAAATTTATTTTCAAATTAATATTATTATACTCTTCTTCCCAAGTAGCTACCACTTCTATATCATCTTGTTTTTCGTATTGATATGCTGCTCCATACGAAGAAATATACTCATCCTTACCTTTAATTTTCCATCCGCTAAATTTATATCCATATTTTTTAACTCTATCTTCCTCTGGAAATTTATATTCTTCACTTGATCTCTTATAGACAACTTCTCTATCATCATACAAAATATTTCCACCATCTAAATCAAAAGTAATTTTAACTAGTTTTTCCCAAGTTGCATGTAACTCAATACTTTCTTTTATAGCCCCAAGAGATGTAACTAACTCACCAGGGAGTACTACTATCTTGTCATATTCAGGATTTTCACCATACACATAATATCCATCTAAAGTTTTTTGGTGCCTATCTGGTGTTCTCCATCCTGTAAATAAATACCCCTCTTTTACTACTTCACTTGCCGTTGGAAGTCCTTCATCGTTTCCATGGAAATGATATATTTCATTTTTCATATGTTCATCTATAAAAGAACCACCATCTAAATCAAGAGTCACTTTTATTCCATCTACATATTTTGCTTTAAGTTGTATTTCATCATTAAATACAGTTTCTGCATTTAATACAACCCTTTTGTCAGTGCTTATTAAAATTTGTTCCTGTGTATTGTCATCATACTCAAATCCAGTCACATATCCATCAACCAAAGGACACTCCCAACCTAAAAATTTTGATCCCGCTTTTATAACATTCTTTGCATCTGGCAACACTCTATCATGATAATAATCTGTGTGAAATACAATTTTGTCTTTGTATATAGTATTGACAAACTCACCACCATTTAAATCAAATATGGCAGTAAGCCTTTTAATCCATCCTATTGAAATCTTATCCTTTCGTTCACTATCTGCATTGCATTTAAATACAATTTGATCATTCTGTATATTAACAACTTTGCCATTTATTTTAATTCTATCAAGTAAGTATCCTCCGTCTTTTTCAATCGCTTTGGCAAACTCCTTTATATCTATTTTTACAAGTGCTTCATCTTGGATTCCAGCAGGGATACGAAGTTTTACATCATTATTTTCTTTTACAATATAAAGTGGTAATGTATCCTCAGTTGAATATACAAGCTTCACTGTTCCTATTGGGTTGTTTTCATTTATATAGATAGGATTTTCTACTGCACCATTCAAATCAAGTTTTAAATCTACCTTGTCCGTTTTCCATGCAGCATATAGAGTAAATCCTCCTTTATCTTCATCAAGAGAACTATAATCTTTAACCATCCTTAAAGATTCAATTATTATTTTATTTGGATCTACATTATCTACATTATCATATTTATCAAGAGTCCATCCAACAAATGTATATCCTTTTCTTGCAAAATATGGTTTATCCATATATGTATTAACTGCATCTAATTCTTTATATTTTTGTTTCTTTATAGCATTAGAAGAAAAGGCTTCTGATATAATATCAGCTCCATTTGTATCATAGTTTACTGTATATGTTTTTTGTTCTCCAAGTCTAATTCTAAAATAATGATTACCATTATTTTCATAATTAACTTCATGCCTTAACCAATACCAGGCTTTATTAAATGGATTTTTAACATAATCAGCTATGACTTCCTTAGTATTTCCATCGTCAGAATATAAACGAAAAAAATTGTTTGTATTTTCTCCCATCGAATAATCACTTGTATGTAAATTATGACCACCGTATTTTTCTACAGTAGCAACTGCAATATATAACTGTGGTATTGTCCCATTTTTATTTTGTGGTCTCTCAATAAATGCAGGTTCCTTCTTGTCAGGCAAATATATTTCAAGTCCGAGATTTCTATAAGGGTTAAAATGTGTAGTCCCACAAAAAAATGTAAGTTTAGCTGCTTTAAATGTCTCATCACTCATATCGTCAAATGAAACATCAATAGTTCCAGGGAATCTCCCTTCTTTAACTGATTCATTTAGATATGTACCAAACATTCTATCGTATTCTGATTCTGGAGTAAAAGCAGTAACATTTTTCAAATCAGAATCCCATCCTTCAATCATATGATAATCCATAAACGGATTTATATGAATTGTACCTCCATTGCCTTTTAGTATCCTAAATCCTGATCCAAACAAATCATTTACAGTATTGGCTAAAAATTTTTCTTCTTCTTCATCAGTAAATGTAGAAAAATTTCCATCTTCATCAAATATCAATACTCTTTTATTTTGCAAACCTTCTTTGTCACCAATCTTATCTCTATTTTTACTTGTGAGCACTGCTAACCTTGTAAAGAGTTCGTAGTCCCAATATTTTCCCTCTATTTCTTCAATCTCTTCTTTGGTTGCAACTCTTCCACCATACTGGGATTTATTATTGAGTTTTGTATCTAATGATATCCCTTTTTCAATGTTTTCTTCACTATCTACCGTTGTCTCTTCTACTTCTCCTGATTTAGTTTCATTTTCATCTTTTGTTTCTAATTCAGTATCTACCTTTGTTTCTTCATTTTCGGATTTTGTTTCATTTTCCTCTTCACTCACATAAGTAGATTCAGGTTCCTCATCATAAGCATTAGTATTTTTTATGTCTACCAAATCTTCTATCTCTTCTTCTACATCTTCATCTGTTGTTTCAACCTCTTCATTATCCAAATCACTCATTTCAGGTTCATAAGGTTCTTTATTTTCATCAGATTCTATTTCATCCACTGATTCATTATCAAAATCTTCTTTATAATCATTTGAATCATCTACACTATCATCAGTATCATCAGTATCATCAGTATCATAGAATTCCTCTTTTTCTCCATCCAAATTTTCTACACTTTCACCACTATTTGATTCTGCAAAAGTCCACACAGCATTACTTGTTGTAAGCATTGCCACAACCAAAAATAATGATAAAACTTTCTTGAAAATCTTCATAACTATTCTCCTTAATATTTATTAGTATTAAAAATAACATAGTATTTTAACATATATATATATATATATATCAATAGAAAGAATACAGATTTTTATAAGAATTTTTCTTTGTTTAGTTGAAATAAAAACTATAGTGTAAGTATTAGAGTTTAGACTCGCCCCATTTAGATATTCATAAAAAAAGACTAAAACATTAATTTTAGTCTTTAATGCTATAAATAAAAAAATCTCTAAAAAACTTTGCAGGTAGCTAAAGTTTATAAAAAACTACACTATTAGAAGTTACCTAATAGATGAAACAACTTTCACATTTAAGCATAGGATTATAATTCTTTGATTGACTAGATATTCTTGAAATCCAGGAATTATTAAAATTATCTCCTTCTAACATTGATACAATCCTCATATTTATATCATACCCTTTTTTAACAAAGAAAAAATCATTTGTAAGTAAAGAAGGAACATAAACATAAATTGTGCCAGTAGTAAAAGGAATTATTGAATAATTAAAAAAATTTTTAGAAAAAATGACATTTTCCTTATTGTCTGCTAATTTTTCTGCAATTTCATATTTTAAAACAAACGAACCTTTTACACCAACACTGATTGATGCAGCGGACTTAAACATACATAGTGAACAATGGTTACTGTCCACTGCACTATAACTATTTCTCCCTGTTAGTGAAAAAGATAAATTTGCAAGTCCTGATTTACTAGCAGTAAAAACTTTGATATAAGCATTTTCCACTGTTTCATTGTCAACATCCTTTGTGCAATACTTATTAGCCCAAATTTTTTCTTCTGTATAATCCAAAAAAGTCTGTTTTTCCCCATTCCATATACCATTTCTACTGAGATAGCTTGATACCAAACTATCAATTTTAGCATCCAAGGAGTTTTCAAGGGAAGACATTCTATTAGATAGATTATTGAGATCTGCCGCGAATTCTGCTTTTGTAACAAAGGCAGAGCCATCAGATACCGAGATTGCTGCAAGCGAATTTATTAATGACACTGATAATATCAAAGATAAAGATATAAAAAGTTTTAATATTTTCATATGTTTACAACCCCCCCCTTGGGAAATGTAACTGAAACTGCTAATAGGGGGCATATTATCATTTGATAGGGGGGCATCTTGTAGGGGCGAAGTACCACGAGCCCGTAGCAATATAGTAGTGTTCGCCGTAGGGGCGAAGTACCACTTATTCTATTATAATGTTATATCTTTATTTTTTAATAATTTATCAACTACTGGATAAATCAACTTTGCATCTTCCAACACATTGATAGTACAAACCTTATTCCCAGCATCTTTACCTGAAGCACCACAATAATATATTATTTCATCTTTTGTTTTATAATCAATTATTATATATCTATCATGGCATTCATTATTATTTTTAATTTTTAGAGTTGGATTCTCTTTGTCAAAATCTTTCACTTCGCTATTTGTTAAAAATGTTCTCTTGTGGTTTGAACTATTTTTGCCATAATTTCCAGTAAACAATATTACTTCCACATTCTTTTTCTTGTGTAATAACAAATCAAGAGTCTTTATATCTACATAATCATCTATTACAAATATAGATTTTTTTGCTTTTTTATATATTTCAATATATGCCCTGTTCAGTAAAGGCATACGGAAGTTTTCTATTGCCGCCTTCATCATCTGAAAACAAGGCTTTATTAGGCAAAATCACAAATTGTGATTTTATGAAATCTATATCTTTTTTTGTTAATTGAAACATAAAATCCTCTGGAAATCTCGCAATATTTCTCTTAACTTGCTGATTCAATGCTCTAACTTCATAACCATATATTTCTGCCAAATCAAAATCAAACATTACTTGTACATTTCACACGACATATACTTTTTTTTCAAATCATTAGTATTTAGTGTTTTCATTGGCTTTGAATTTTATTTCATTGACACTCCTTCTTTGTGACACAACAATGCCTCAAATAAAACTATAATATCTAACTAAAAAAAATATTGTACTTATTAAACATTAATCACTTATATTTTTACTTTTTATCAACATTTCTGTGAGATATGGATACTCTACGATTCTTTCAGTTTTTTTTAAGTTTTTAAAATCAAGTTTTTCTTTATTCTTTATGATAGATTGACTAATCATATTGATATTGCAGCTTCGCACCTACATACCCTTTTCCATTAGTATCACGGTTTCTACATTATTGGTGTATGGGAACATATCTACAGGGCAGGCTTTCACAATTTTATAGCCATATGATTTTAGTATTTCAAAATCATCTATAAAACTTTTCAATTTACAACTCACATATACGATATTTTTTACATCAAATCTAATAATATCTTCCAATGCCTTGTCCATTACTCCCTCTCTCGGTGGGTCAAGGATAATAAAATCAGGTTTTTTTATTTCTATATTTCCGCTATTTACATCTCTAACCAAATCTTTCACATCTCTACTAAAAAATTTTACATTTTCTATTTTATTGAATAAAATATTTTCATTTGCCATATCTACTGCTTCACTAATTATTTCACATCCATATACATATTTTGCAACTTTACTCACAATTTGAGTAATTGTGCCTGTGCCAGAATACAAATCATAAACTATACTATCATTATTTTCTATTGATACATATTCCATTACTTTTTCATACAATTTTTTTGCACAATTAGTATTTGTTTGAAAAAAAGAAAATGGAGATATTTTAAACCTAAGTTCAAACATCTCTTCATAAATATTAATATCTCCATACAAAACATCTATTCCATCACACTTTACTGCATCAGATAAACTATTATTTTTAGTTCTAATAATTCCTGCAATATTTATATCATTAGATAACAAAATATCTTTAAAATCATCAAGTAAAGTTTTTTCACTTTCATTATCTATACCAGTGTTTATAAAATTATTTTCATCATTATAAGTTGTGACAAGATTTATTAATAAATTGTTGAAAGAAAAAGATTTTCTTATCACTAAATGTCTCAAAAAACCACAATGCTTTTTTTTATGAAAATATGAGATTTTTCTCTCTCTAAAAAAATTAACACAGAGACTAACAACTCTATTTACATCATCTGTCACAAGTTCGCAATTTTCTGCACTTAAAATTGAATAAAAAGATTTTTTCTTGTGTAAGCCCAAAGTTAAAATTCCATCTTTTATTTCATCGCCAAATGAGAACTCCATCTTATTTCTATAATGAAGTTCACTTGGGGATGGAATTATAGCTTCAATTTTATTTGCATCAACATAATCAGATAATAAATTCTTTACAAAATTTTCTTTTATAATTAGTTGTTCTTTATAATTTATATCTCTATAACAACATCCACCACAACTACCTATATTTTCGCACATACTAACTCTTTTTTGAAGTCTTCTTTTTTGTTTCAACTTCGTCTGTATTTGAAAGTCCCTTCATAGTTAGAGAAATTCTTTTTTTATTTATATCTACAGATAAAACCTTCACGGCTACTATATCGCCAACAGACACCACTTCGAGTGGATGTTTTATATATTTATCACTTAATTCGGATATGTGAACCAAGCCATCTTGATGCACTCCAATATCTACAAACACACCAAAGTCTACTGCATTTCTAACGGTTCCTTTTAATTCCATCCCTACTTGTAAATCTTCCATACTTAATACATCTGACCTAAGTATTGGCTTTGGCATATCATCTCTTGGGTCCCTTGCTGGTTTTTCAAGTTCATTTAATATATCTTTTAATGTCTCAACTCCAATATTTAATTCATTTGCGAGTTTATCAAAGTCAGTTACTAAATTTTTTATTCCCTTTAAGCCAGAAGCATTTATATCTTTCTTTTTTAGTTTAAGAAGTTTTAATAATTTTTCTGTCGCACCATAACTTTCTGGATGCACTGATGTCATATCAAGTGGATTATCGCCATCAGTTATTCTCATAAAGCCAGCACATTGAATATATGCTTTTTCTCCAAGTTTTGGAACATTCATTAGCTCTTCTCTATTATTAAATCTACCATTTTTTTCTCTATAATCAACTATTGATTTTGCAAGTCCTTTATTAATCCCAGATACATATGAAAGTAGAGAAACAGATGCAGTATTCAAATCAACACCTACATTATTTACACAACTCTCAACCACACCTGTCAATGTCTCATCAAGTTTTTTTTGGTTCATATCGTGCTGATACTGTCCCACCCCAATACTCTTTGGCTCTATCTTTACTAATTCTGCCAATGGGTCTTGCAATCTTCTCGCTATAGAAGTAGCAGACCTCTGCCCTACATCAAATTTTGGGAATTCTTCTGTTGCAAGCTTACTTGCACTATAAACAGATGCTCCTGCTTCATTTACAATTACATATTGAATATTTTTATATTTTTTCTTTTTCAAAAAATCTACAATAAACACTTCTGATTCTCTTGAGGCGGTGCCATTTCCAACAGAAATTAAATCAACTTTATATTTTTCAATGAGTTGAGACAACACATCTCTTGCCTTATCTAATTCAGTTTCTGACTTTGTATCAGTTGGATATATTACAGCAGTAGCTAATACTTTCCCTGTGGCATCAACCACTGCAAGTTTGCAACCCGTTCTAAAAGCAGGATCCCAACCCAATACAGTTTTACCAACAATTGGAGATTGCATCAATAATTGATGCAAATTTTTTGAAAATACATCTATTGCCTTTTCTTGTGCATTGTCCGTTAAAATTCCTCTCACTTCATTTTCAATTGATGGCCATATCAATCTATCAAAAGAATCACAAATTGCTCTCTCGATGTATTCATTAGTAAATTTATTGTCTTCAATTATTATTTGTTCTTTTAAATATTCTATTATTTTCTCTCTATCTATCTCTATGTTAACTTTCAAAAACTTTTCCTTTTCTCCACGGTCAATCGCAAGTATCCTATGACCCACTATTTTATTTATTGGTTCTTGAAAATTATAATATGTCTCATAATTTGATTCTTTTGTTTCATCTTTTGCAATAGATACTATTACTCCACTCTCCAAAACAAAATTTCTTATATATGTTCTATAATCAGCATTATCAGAAATATCTTCTGCTATTATGTCAAGTGCACCATTTATGGCATCTTCTTCGGTTTCAACACCAAGTTTTTTATCAATATATTTTTTTGCAGTTGTAGAAAGCGACCTCTTTGTCTTTTGTTCTATTATAAGAGTAGCAAAAGGCTCTAATCCTTTTTCTTTTGCAATTGTTGCTCTAGTTCTCTTTTTAGGTTTGTATGGTCTATACAAATCTTCTAATGAAACCATAGTTTCACAATTTTCAATTTCCTTTTTTAACTCTTTTGTGAGTTTTCCTTGCTCCTCAATACTTTTTAGTATGGTATCTTTTCTCTCCTCAAGATTTCTAAGATATTCAAGTCTCTCACTCAATTTTCTCAACTGTTCATCATTTAGAGAGCCTGTTGCTTCTTTTCTATATCGTGAAATAAAAGGAACAGTGCAACCCTCATCAAGAAGTTTAACTGCTGCATCAACTTGTGTTTTTTTAACTTCGATTTCTTCTGCAATTTTTTTATTAATATCCATATATTTTCCCTTTAAAAATAATGATTTTTAGTATATCATTTTAGTATGTTTTTTTCAAACTTATTTATTGTGCTAGGCTCGCAAAGCTTCGCCCCTACGAACAAACATAACTATATTGCGATGGGCTCGCAAAGCTTCGCCCCTACGAGCAAACATAACTATATTGCGATGGGCTCGTAAGCTTCGCCCCTACATTAATGAGGTTTCATTATTTTATCAAATCATTTAACTCTTCCCACTCTTTTAAATAATTATCTATTTTTATCTCATTTTTATTTATTAACTCATCAATTTCATATAGTTTTTGAAAATCTGTTTGTATCGCTACATCATTTAATGAAATTTTTAAATCATTATTATCTTTTTCAAGTTTTTCAATATTTTCTTCAAGTACTTTTATTTTTTTAAGAATTTTATTTTTTTCTTTATTATCTATGAAACTCTCTTTTGAAATCTTTTTTGTATCATTAGTTTCAATATTTTTTAAATTCTCTGCTTCACTCAAACTCATATATTTATCATATGGCTCTATTTCGCTATAATCAATTTTACCTTCGTCCATTGGGTTTTTTACATCATATATACTACTTGTTATAAGGTCATAATTAAATTTATTATCTATTTCGTTTTTTCTATTTTCATAATTTTCATAATCTATATATCCATCAGAAAAATATAAAGTTTTTCCAGACTCAAATAATAAAATTTTATTTGAAATTTTTTTTGTAAAATATCTATCGTGAGACACAAATATGACTGTCCCATCATAATTATCTATGATATATTCTAAATTTTCTTTACTTGCTATATCAAGGTGATTTGTAGGCTCATCAAGTATTAAAAGATTAGGCTTTTTTTCAAAAATTTTTGCAAATGTCAATCTAACTTTTTCTCCACCTGATAGTTTGGATACTTTTTTAAACACTGCTTCACCTGTAAACGAAAATTTCCCAAGCAAATCTCTTATCTGTTCATTTGTATACGAAGGATAAATCTTTTCAAAATATTCAAAAATTGTATCATCACTATTTATATTTGCAACATTTTGTTCAAAGTATTCATAATAAACATTATGCCCAAAATAGAAAACTCCTGATATTTTTTTTACTTCATCTACTATGGTTTTTATAAAAGTAGATTTGCCAGTTCCATTTTTTCCAATTATTCCTACCCTGTCCCCTCTATTTACTAAAAGATTTACTTTTGATATAGATTTATTACCATACCCTACAACTAAATCTTCACATCTCAAAACAACTTTCCCACTCTCCACCTGTGAAGATACCAAAATCTCTTTTTTATTATTCTTTTCTCTAAATGGCATTTCCAAATTATCTTCAATTCTTTTTATCATCTTATCTTTGGACTTAACCATTTTTGCCTTTGTTGCCTTATATCTAAATCTTTCAGTTAATTCATTTAATTTATCAAGTTTCTTTTTATCTCTCTTATACTGTGATAATTTACTCAGAAAATTTTTTTCCTTCTGCTCCAAATAATTTGTATAATTACCAGTATACCTTATGAGTTTTTTATTCTCTATTTCATATACTACATTACACACATTATCTATAAACATCCTATCATGAGACACAAGTAAAATTGTATTTTTGTATTTTTTAAAATATTCTTCCATCCACTCTATAGCATCAATATCTAGATTATTCGTCGGCTCATCAAGTATTAAAAGATTTGGCTTCATAAGTAGTAGTTTGAGTAAAGAAATCTTTGTAATCTGCCCACCTGAAAATTCACTGAGTTTTTTATTTAAATCACTTGTATCAAAACCAAATTTATTAAATGCAATTTTAATTTCTTTTTCATAATATAATCCACCACTATTATTAAAAGCATTTATCAAATCGTTTAATCTTATTGCATCCCCTTCGTTATACTCAAATTTCAATTTATTGTTTAACTCATCAATCTTAATTTTCATATCAATCACATCTTTAAATGCTTTTGATAGTTCTTCGTATACAGTTATATTTTTATCACTAAAACTAATTTGTGACAAATATCCAATCACAAAATCATTACTCTTTATAACTTTTCCAATAGAATTATCTGAGTTATAGTCAAGTTCAACTTCTCCCACAATAAATCGCAAAAGAGTTGTTTTCCCAGTTCCATTTTTTCCAACTAATGCTATCTTTTCATTATCAACTATCCTAAAATCAAACCCAGTTAAAATATCATTCCCACCTACAGAGATAGTTGCATTTCTAATCTCATAAAGCATAAAACCATTTTAAAATTTTTCAAATCTATCAACAGGGCTAACTATTATAGTCGCACCACCAACTTCTATTTTTGTAGGAATTGTAGAATAATTCATTGCACTTGATGGCAAATTAATTGGCATATCCATAGTTAGTGTCTGTCTTTCCCCACATTCTGATTTAATTATATCTATTGCCTTATCTACATCTTCATCTCTTACACAAGACATAAGTGTAATATTCCCTTTTTTTAGAAAACCTCCACTCGTAGCAAGTTTGGTTATTTGAAAGTTATTTTTTATAAGTGAATTTACAACATCATTTTCATTATCTTGCCTAACAATGATAAACATTAATTTCATAAAAACCTCCACAATAGTTCTTAATTTTATTTTGTGTTTTCCTTTCTTTTAAAAATTGAAAAATAGATAAGAGCACCTATAAAAACACCTAAAGTATTTAATATCAAATCATCTATGTCAGTGCTTCTCTCATACAAAATCAATTGGGACAACTCAATAAAGAGAGATATTTTAAATCCTACAAATACTACATTTTTTACTGAGTTTAATTTTAAAAAGCAAAATGGTAACAAAAATCCTACGGGTATAAACATAGAGATATTACCAATCAAATTGACGAGCCAGCCATCGTATATTTCAAACATATGAATAAAAGGTATAAAATTTATCCATAGTGGGAATATTTTTTTTATATCAAATATTAGAGGCTTTATTCTTCCATTATCCAAGTGCCATGCAAAATATACAATCCTAACTATCACTACAATACATATATAAATAGTAAGTAATTTAATCTCATAAATAAA
The DNA here is from genome assembly GCA_946403075.1 of uncultured Lachnospiraceae bacterium. GTDB lineage: Bacteria > Bacillota > Clostridia > Lachnospirales > Lachnospiraceae > UBA3633. The sequence goes on from CAMIYN010000010.1 coordinate 31,598, forward strand.
ATCAATTTTTTTATTTTTAATTATTGAAAAAACTCTAACAAAAACCCATATGAGAGTTATTAATAATAATAAATCAAAATAATTTATATAAAACATACAAAAGCCTAACTAAAATCTATATTATGATAATCTCTAATAATTAATTGCCTTTAAAATTAAATCTTTAAAAAGGACTAAATAATGAAGATTCTATAAAACATCTTAAATAAATTGCTTGCCATTTAGAGATTTCCTTATAATTGTTGATTATAACATTTATTCATATACAATTCAACGAGATTTTGTTTTTTGAATTTTTATAAAAATAAATTTTATTTAAATTAAAAAAATAGTATAATTCTTTTATGGAAATTTCTAATAATAAATAATTTTAAAATTTTATTTTAAAAAAGGACTGAACAATGAAGGTTCCGTAAGAAATTTTAAATATTTTTTTACATTTTAGAGATTTACATATAATTAAATAATTAAAACTTCCAAGTATATTTATTGTTTTTGATACATTATTTCAAGGCAACACAATATATCTTTGATGGAATTTTATTATTTTTATAGACCACCTTGATATATAGGTTAAATTCAAAATGAATTTAATTTATATATTTTACACCAAAGGAGGTTGTATGAATAATTTTAATATTTCAGAAAAACTTAAAGAATTAAGAAAAATAAACAAATTAAAAATAAGTGATGTAGTCTTTAAACTCAGTAAATATAATTTAAGTATAAGTCCAAAAACAATCTATAAATGGGAACAGGGAAATGTCCTAATCAACATTAACTCTCTAATTGCTCTCTGCAACATCTATAACACCTCAATCCAAAATTTCTTTGATGACAAATCATCAAAATTTATCTCCGTAAATGCCTTAGAAAAAAATTTTTTAAATATGATTAGAACCAACGAACACTACAAAAAGGCACTGCTTTTAATTATCAAAAAAGATATTGGAAAGGAGATATAAAAATGAATGATTATATAAGTGCAAAATTAAGAAAGCTTAGGAGAGACAAAAAGTATTCTATCCATACTTTATCAAAATTGTTAGAAAACAAAAATCAAAAATACTCACTACAAACTATATACAAATGGGAAGAGGGAACAATTCTACCAAACATCTATGCACTAAAAGCATTGAGTGAAATATACGAATGTAGTATTAGTTATTTAATCAGTGACCAACAAATAAATATAGATGTTTTAAACCCAAGAGAAAGAATTCTTTTAAATTTTTTTAGAAATGACAATAATTTTAAAAAAATTTGCATACTTTTAGCTGAAAGGAATTTGGAAAGTTAAAATAAAAAAACAAAACTGCATAAATTTTATGCAGTTTTGTAATTATAGATACCTCCAATAATATAATTTTTTTAAATTTCATTTTTTTCTTACTGAATAATAAAGGTTCTATATGAAATTTTAGGTAAATTGCTTGCTTTTTAGAGATTTCCATATACTATTTTAAAATTCTTTTTAATGAATCTAATGTATACTCAATTTCTAAATCAGTAGTCTTATGCCCTAAGGAAAATCTTATTGTTCCAGTTGGAAATGTCCCATAAAATTTATGTGCAAATGGTGCACAATGAAGCCCAACTCTAACCATTATATTATATTCGCTATCTAATTTATATGCAACTTCTGATAAATCCATATTATTTGTTACAATTGAAATAACACCTAACCTATTTTTTACATCTCTATGCCCTATTATTTTAATCTTATCCCCCAAACTATTTAATCCCAATAAAAATTTTTCTGTCAATTCATCTTCTCTATTTTTTATATTTTTAATGCCTATACTTTTTATATACTCAATCCCCTTTTTTAACCCTATAATCCCAGATACATTTTGAGTCCCTGCTTCAAATTTATCTGGCAAAAAATTTGGCATATACTCACTATCACTTATACTTCCTGTCCCCCCATATATTAGTGGAGGTATAATATTTGAGAGTTCATCACTAATTATCATGCCACCTATTCCCTCTGTTCCAAGTAAATATTTATGTCCTGTAAATGCAAGGCAACTAATATTCATTTCCTTCATATCTATGTCAATTACTCCTGCAGTTTGTGCAGTATCAACAATGAAAAATAAATTATTTCTTTTTGCAATTTCCCCTACTCTCTTTATATCATTTATGGAACCTGACACATTACTTGCATGGGTTATTATAATCGCCTTCGTATCACTCTTTATTAAATTTTCTATCTCATCTACATTGATTTCTCCAAATTCATTTGATTTGGCCATATCATAAGTCGCCCCATTTTTTTTAAGATTTGAAAGTGGTCTAATGATGGCATTGTGCTCAATATTTGATGTAATAATATGCCCTGAATCTTTTAAAAGCCCATTAATTACTATGTTTAAGCTCTCTGTTATATTTTTTGTAAACACCACATTTTTAGAGCCAAGGCCATTAAAAAAATTTGATATAAGACTTCTCGTATCATATACCATTTCTTCTACTTTATTTGCTCTACTATAACTACTTCTATTTATATTTGACACATTATTTTTTATATATTCATAAATTTCTCTATCAACTCCATCTGCTTTTGGAAAAGCCGTGCAAGAATTATCTAGATATACATATTTTTTTTCCATTTCATTTCTCCATCATTTAATTTATCATATTGTCTTGTCCTTCGTAGGGGCGAAGTACCACGAGCCCACATCAATATAGTAGTGTTAACCGTAGGGGCGAACCATTGGGAGCCCGCCTGCAAAACAGTAGCGATAATCGTAGGCACGAAGCACCGCGAGCCCTTTTGCCTGTTCGCTATGTTGTTTCATGTGCCGTTGGGGGCGAAGCACCGCGAGCCCACAGCAATATAGTAGTATTAACCGTAGGGGCGAACCATTGGGAGCCCGCTTGCAAAACAGTAGTGATAATCGTAGGGGCGAAACACCGCGAGCCCTTTTATCTGTTCGTTATGTTGTTTCATGTACCGTAGGGACGAAGCTTTGTGAACTCTCATACCCCCTTAAATATATCTAAAATCCCACAATTATGCAACTTTAACTTTATTAAAAAAAATAATAAATTACATTACTTTATTATATTTTTTAATTTGATTTTGACAATATCTAAAAGTATAATTTAAAAAAAATTTGTTGGAGGAAATATGAACACAAAAAATGAAAAATTGTCAATTATTATTGCTGGATTAATAATTGGATTAGTAGCACCTATTTTGGTATTTAAGGGTAATCCAGTTAATATGGGATTTTGTATTGCTTGCTTTATAAGAGACACTGCTGGTGGTCTTGGACTACATAGAGCAGGTGCAGTTCAATACATTAGACCAGAAATAATAGGAATAGTTTTGGGTAGTCTAATAATGGCTCTATGTAGAAAAGAATTTAATGCAAATGGTGGTTCAAGTCCACTTACAAGATTTATACTTGGTGCCTTTGTTGCTATTGGAGCATTAATGTTTTTAGGTTGCCCTTTTAGAATGATATTGAGACTTGCTGGTGGTGATTTAAATGCTGTATTTGGTTTGATTGGATTTATCATTGGAATTCTATGTGGAGTATTCTTTTTAAAGAAAGGTTATTCTCTTGGGAAGACTGCAAAACTAAAACTTCTCGAGGGATTAAATTTTTCTATTTTGCAAATATTCGTATTAATACTTTTAATTTTAGCACCAGGCTTTATTTTCTTCAGTGAAGCAGGTGCAGGACCTGGAGCACTTCATGCTCCTATAATTTTAAGCCTTGTAATTGGTATAATAGTAGGAGGAATTGCACAAAGGAATCGTGTATGTATGGTTGGTGGTATTAGAAATGTAGTTTTATATAATGATTGGAATTTACTAATTGGCTTTATTGCAATTTTTGCTTCTGCACTTATTTTAAATAATATTTTTCAATTCACTGTAGCAGAAACACTTAATAAATCATTTTTTAAATTGGGATTTGAAGGGCAAGCTATTGCACATACTGATGGACTTTGGAATGCACTTGGGATGGTATTAGTTGGATTTGCATCTGTTTTACTTGGAGGTTGTCCTCTTAGACAATTAGTATTAGCAGGTGAGGGTAATACTGATAGTGCTATAACTGTTTTGGGGATATTTGCTGGTGCAGCATTTGCTCATAATTTTGCTCTCGCTTCAAGTGGAAATGGTCCTACTGAAAATGGTAAAATTGCAGTTATTGCAGGAATTATAATTTGTGTTATAATAGCTATATTCAACACATTTTATAAAAAGGAGAAATAGTTATGTATAAAGTAGATGCCAAAGGCCTATCTTGTCCTGAACCTGTGATACTCACTATGAATGCTGTAAAATTGGGACACAAAGAAATAAGTGTTGAACTCTCAGACCCTGTCCCCGTAGAAAATGTGACAAGGTATGCTAAAAGTCAAGGCTTTACAGTAAAAGAAACTAAAGAAAATGATATAACTACTTTACTACTAACAAAATAAATGAAATTAATTGCAACCGTGCATTCTCACTTTGGTGCAATGCACATAAAGAAAATACTTTCTAAATATAATATTAATTCACAAATGGCACCAGTCCCACGCTTTTTAAGTTCAAGTTGTGGGACTTGTGTTATTTTTGATTATGAAAAAGTATTCCCTACAGAAAACATCCCAGATGATATTGAAAAAATAGTTAAAATATTAGATAATAATAAATATGAAATTTTATATTTAGCGGAGAATTAATATGGATGATGTTAAACTTACAAAATTTACAAATTGTGGTGGCTGAGGGGCAAAAGTGAGTGCGGGGACACTCAAAAATTTATTAAAAGATTTCAAAAAATTTAATAACAAAAATCTAATTGTAGGTTTTGACAATAATGATGATGCAAGTGTCTATAAAATAAGTGATGATGTAGCAGTAATAGAATCCGTTGATTTTTTCCCTCCAATAGTTGATGATCCATATATTTATGGTCAAATTGCAGTGGCAAATTCAATCAGTGATATATATGCTATGGGTGGAACACCTACTACAGCACTAAATATTTTATGTATAAAATCAGATATTAATGAAGATGTCATAAGAGAGATATTAAAAGGTGGTTTTAACAAAGCATATGAAGCAGAGATAACTATTGCAGGAGGACACACCATAAATGGGGATGAATTATTATATGGTCTCAGTGTATCAGGAATTGTTAATCCAAAAAAAATTTTATCGAATAGCAGTGCAAAAGTTGGAGATAAACTAATACTCACAAAAAAACTTGGTATAGGAATTATAACTACAGCACTAAAAGGTGGACTTGTTTCAAAAACTCTAGAAGATGAAATTTGTAATCAAATGTCTACACTAAACAAATATAGTTTTGATATTGCAAAAAAATATAAAATTAATAGTCTAACAGATGTAACTGGGTTTTCATTACTTGGGCATTCATATGAAATGGCAAAAGGAAGTAAAGTTTGTATAAATATATATAGTAATAATTTGATATATTTTAATGATGCTATAAATTTTTCTGATATGGGGTTAATCCCAGCAGGCAATAAAAGAAATAAAGAATTTACAGATGGCAATGTGAAAATTAATGATAAAATCACTCAATCAATTATTGATATATGCTATTCGCCTGAAACAAGTGGGGGGTTACTTATCTCTATTGATAAAAACGATGCAACTAACTGCATAAACGAAATGAAAAAAAATAAAATTGATGCTTCTATCGTAGGGGAGGTAGTAGAATATAATAATACCTATGTTAATCTAATATAAAAATCAGTGTTGGTGCGAACCAAAGCCATAGGGGCGAAGCATTGCGAGCCCGTAGCAAGAAAGCAGATAAAGTTGTAAGGGCGAACTTGAAAAATGTAGGGGCGAAGCATCGCGAGCCCTTATGCAAGAAAATAGATAAAGTTGTAGGGGCAAACTAAAAAATGTAGGGGCGAAGCATCGCGAGCCCGTAGCAAAAAAGTAGATAAAGTTGTAGGGGCAAACTTGAAAAATGTAGGGGCGAAGTACCACGAGCCCGTCGCAAGAGAGTAGCGAAAGTCATATGGGCGAACCCGAAAAATATAGGGGCGAAGCACCCCGTGCCATAGCAAGAAAGTAGATAAAGTCGTAGAGGCGAACCTAAAAATTGTAGGGGCAAAGCACCCCGTGCCTAGTGGGGGATTGCAATTTTTCAACCACACAAATATTTTAAAATAAAAAATTAAAACCTTGTTGGGTTTTAACTTTACATATAATCATATCAAAATTTATGGATATATTAATATTTTATTAATTCTCATTCCGATAAATAAAATCAATCTTTAAGAATTATTAATAAATATATTTAAATAGATTATTTTTATAAACTTTATCATTATAACTTGAATATAAAAACACACATTTCAAAAAAAAATTATATTACTTTATTTATATATTTTTAATTTATGATTTTTAACACACAAACATATTTCATTTGGGCTCGCGATGCTTCGCCCCTACTGTCTTCGGTAAAACTTAGATTATTATAACATAAAATTTATATTTAGTAAGTCTTTTTAAAACTTTTTTGTATAAGCTATTTTTATTTATTATACACCAAGTGCCTCTTTCAATTCATCTACACTATTAGTTTATTCATAATTCACTAATAAACACTTGCTTTAATATTAGTAATCTTGTATCCTCCCTCATTTAGTGTTCTCCATTGTTTTATTTGATAATATGCACCAAAAGCACTAACGACAAAACCCAAATTTAATTCATCATCTTTATCAACAAAACCCAACAAATTCAGACTTCCAAAAGGAAAAGGAACATATACCCTGTCTAGAATCCCAGCAGTAGTACTAGATCCTGATCCAAATCCATACAAACTAGAACTTACCCAAATAGAATTTACATTATTAAAATTATACTCATCCCCTTTTGATAATACAATGCCTGCTATACCAGTAATCCCATTAAGTCTATTGCTATAACCATATTCTAAAACATTTATGCCAACTTCATTAAATTGTTCATTATTCCCTTCAAACTTAATAAAAAAATTTAGTAAACCTGCTTTACTCATTTTCATAAACTTACTAGCTATCCCCATACAGAATTTTTGTGATGCAGTAGTATATATCACAGCTCCATTTGAACCTTTTTGTGTCCCATTAACTTTCACACTATCAGTTCCTATTATCACAGTACTAACATATCCGTTTTCATCTTTTGCTATAACAGTATCACTCTTATCTTTAGATATATCAAAAGCCGTGCCTACATTTAAAGTCAAACTATGAGTCTGTGTTTCCCCATTCCATATACCATTTCTACTGAGATAAGATGATACCAAACTATCAATTTTTGCATCCAATGAGTTTTCAAGGGAAGACATTCTATTAGATAGATTATTGAGATCTGCTGCAAATTCTGCTTTTGTAACGAAGGCAGAGCCATCGGATACAGAGATAGCAGCGATTGAATTTATTAATGATATAGATAATATTAAAAATAAAGATATAAACAATTTAAATATTTTCATATGTTTATGAACCCCCCCCTTGGGAAATAGTATGAAAAAACTACAATAGGGGGCATATCAGAAATTGATAGGGGGTGTATTTGTAAGGGCAAACTTAAAAATGTAGGGGCCGTAGGGGCGAACCTGAAAAATGTAGGGGCGAAGCATCGCGAGCCCGTATGCAATATAATTGCGATAGCCGTAGGGGCGAAGCACCGCGAGCCCAGTGGGGGATTGCAATTTTTCAACCACACAAATATTTTAAAATAAAAAACCAAAACTCAACAAGGTTTTAGTTTTATGCATAATCATATTAAAATTTATGGATATATTAATATTTTATTAATTCTTATTCCGATAAATAAAATCAATCTTTAAGAATTATTAATAGACATATTTAAATATTTATTTTAATAAACTTTATCATTATAACTTGAATACAAAAACACACATCCAAAAAAAATTATATTATTTTATTTATATATTTTTAATTTATGATTTTTAACACACAAACATATTTCATTTGGGCTCGCGATGCTTCGCCCCTACAATTAACTCTACTGTCTTACTACGGGCTCGCGATGCTTCGCCCCTACAACTAACACTACTGTCTTACTACGGGCTCGTGGTACTTCGCCCCTACAACTAACTCTACTGTCTTGCTACGGGCTCGCGATGCTTCGCTCCTACAATTAACACTACTGTCTTGCTACGGGCTCCCAATGGTTCGCCCCTACAACTAACTCTACTGTCTTGCTGCGGGCTCGCACTGCTTCGCCCCTACGGCCCCTACGGTGCCTACGGATAACTCATAGGCATAATTGTAAATAAAAATCGGTATATCAAATACCGATTTTTTTAAATAACTATTATATTTTAGTTAAAATTAAGAGGCACTTTTTACTTTAAAGTACACTTTGCTCCAACTTCTTCTAATTTCTTTTTAATCTCTTCTGCCTCTGCCTTTGATGCAGCTTCTTTTACTATCTTTGGTGCTCCTTCAACTAAATCTTTTGCTTCTTTTAATCCAAGTCCTGTAGCATCACGAACTACCTTAATAACTTTAACTTTCTCTGCACCAGCTTCTGTAAGTTCAACATCAAACTCTGTCTTCTCTTCGCCAGCTGCTGCTCCTTGTCCACCTGCTGCTTGAACTACAACTCCTGCAGCAGCAGAAACTCCAAATTCTTCTTCACATGCCTTTACTAATTCATTTAGTTCAAGCACAGACATTTCTTTTATAGCACTTATAAATTCTTCTTTTGTCATTTTTTAATCCTCCAATAAAATTATTTTTTTTCTGCAATTTGATTTAATACTCTTGCAAAATTTGTAATAGGGCTCTTCATAGAACCTAAAAGTCTACTCAACAATTCTTCTCTTGATGGTATCTCTGCAATGGTAAGAATTGATTTAGCATCATAATAAGTTCCCTCAACAATTCCTGCCTTTAACTCAAGCTTTGGTGCTGTTTTTGAGAACTTAGCAAGTATTCTTGCAGGAGCTGTAGCATCCGTTTTACTAATAGCCACTGCAGTTGGTCCTTCAAGATTTGCTGAAAATGCTTCATACAAAGTCCCTGCTATTGCTCTTTTTATATAAGTATTTTTGTAAACCTTATATAAAACTCCAGCTTCTCTAAGTTGTTTTCTCAAATCAGTATCTTCTGCAACGGTCAAGCCTCTATAGTCTGCAAGAACTGAACCTTTAGAACCATCAAATGCACTTTTTATTTCTTCAATAATTGGTGCCTTTAATTCAACTTTAGCCATTTCTCCTCCTTATTTTTTATTCATTTTACCAAAAAATAAAAAAACCATGCCAAAGACATGGAATAAAATTCTAAATTTATTGCCTCGGTAGGATTTATGCATCGCACCTACTGTCTTCGGTAAAACTATGAAATATTATAGCATAAAATTTATATATATCAAGTAATTTTGAAAACTTTTTTGTTGAAATTTTTAAAGAAATCTCTAAAAATTATCTAAAGCTTCCTATTAAATCATCAGGATTCAGTCCCTTCAAAAATGAATTTTTTAAACCTTTCTATTTTTAGAAGTTATCTTAAAAAATACAGATTTTCGTAAAAAGAACTTTTAGTAAATTTTGTGATTTTTTCCATTTATTTATTGACAAAAAAACAAATTTCTAAATTTTTTTAATAAAATCAAATTTTTTTTTAGAAAATTATTGATTTTTTTTTATTATATTGTTATACTCTTTTTATGAAAAAAAAGATAATAAAAAAAGATTATTCTACTATTAAAAATTCTAAAAAACAGTCTACAATGCAAGATTTTACATTAGAAAACTTGGTAGTTATTGCAAAAGATTTTGCGGCTCATTTTGGTAAAAATTGCGAAATTTGTATCCACGATATGTATTCAAAAGAATTAGAGCACACCATACTATATATTGAAAATGGTCATGTTACAAATAGAAAAGTGGGGGATTCTCCATCTGATAATTTTTTACACAATAAAAAATTAATGGACGAAGGTATAGCACCTGAAAATAAAATTTCTTATACACAGAGAACAAAAGATGGCAAATATTTAAAATCATCCACTATTTTTTTGAAAGACCAAAAAGGAAAATTTAGATATATGCTATGCATAAACCAAGATATGAGTTCTATAATAAGTGCAAAAGTCACTATTGATTCAATGCTTGATACTAATGTAAAACCAAATGATGTCACAATTCAAGATAATGTCGTAAACCTACTTGATGCTTTGATAAACAAATGTATAGAAATGATTGGCAAATCTCCATCCAATATGACTAAAGATGAAAAAAAGAGAGCAATAAAATATTTAAATGATGCAGGGGCATTTTTAATTACAGGTTCTGGGGACACTATAGCCAATTGGCTAAACATAAGTAAATTTACACTATATTCATATATGAACATAGAAAAAAAGAAAAAAGGAGAAAAGAAATGAGTAAAGATATTGAATGGAAATTAAATACAATGCCTAAAACTGATGATAAAAATCTACATCTTATGAGTGTAGAAGAAGTAAAAAAGGCTCAAAATTTTCACAAAAGCTTTCCACAATATGAAAAAACACCTCTTGTTAATTTAAAGCAAATGGCTGCTTATTTGGGTTTATCTGAAATACATATAAAGGATGAATCTTATCGCTTTGGATTAAATGCATTTAAAGTTCTTGGAGGTTCTTATGCTATGGGTAGATATATAGCAGATGAATTAAAAAAGGATATAAAGGATGTGGATTATAATTATTTGACAAGTGACAAATTAAAAAAAGAATTTGGGCAAGCAACATTTTTCTCTGCCACTGATGGAAATCATGGTAGAGGAGTTGCATGGTCTGCAAACAAATTAGGTCAAAAGAGTGTAATTTTTATGCCAAAAGGTTCAACAGAGACAAGACTTGAAAATATTAGAAAAGAAGGAGCTACTGCTACTATCGAAGAATTTAACTATGATGACTGTGTTAGAAAAGCTGCAAGCGAAGCAGAAAAGGTAGAACATGGGGTTGTAGTTCAAGACACTGCTTGGGAAGGTTATGAAAAAATACCAGCTTGGATCATGGAGGGCTATGGAACTATGGCACTTGAAGCTGACGAAGATATGGGAAAAAGACCTACTCATATATTCGTTCAAGCAGGAGTTGGCTCTCTCGCTGGTGGTATGGTTGGTTATTTTGCAAATAAATATAAAGATAACCCACCTATAATGGTAGTTGTAGAGGCAGCTGCTGCAAATTGTTTGTATCAAGGTGCAGTTGCAAATGATGGAAAGCCAAGAATAGTGACAGGTGATATGGTGACTATTATGGCAGGACTTGCCTGTGGTGAGCCAAATATCACTTCTTGGGATATATTAAAAAATCATGTGACATGTTTTGTATCTGCAGCTGACAAAATTGCAGCACTTGGTATGAGAATGTTAGGTGCTCCTATAAAAGGGGATACTCCTATTATCTCAGGTGAGTCTGGTGCTGTTCCATTTGGAGTTCTTGCTACAATTATGAAAGATGATAATTATAAAGAGTTGAGAGCTGCATTAAAACTTGACAAAAATTCAAATGTTTTATTATTTAGCACAGAAGGTAATACTGACCCTGAAAGATACGAGAATATCGTATGGAAAGGGCTTGAAAAATAAAAAATTTTAAGGAGGATATTTATGAATATCACAAAAGAGCAATATGAAGAAATCAAAAAACGTTCTGAGGGTTATAGAAAAGATATGACTCAATTTTTAAGAAACATTGTAAAATTCCCAGGAGAATCTTGTGGAGAGAAAGAACATGTACAAGTAATTGCTGATGAAATGAAAAAAGTTGGATTTGACGAAGTTGTCATTGACAAGATGGGTAATGTAATAGGCTATATGGGGAAAGGTAGTAAAATCATAGCATTTGATGGACATATAGATACTGTAGGAATTGGAAATAAAGACAATTGGAAATTTGACCCATACACTGGATTTGAAGATGATGAATTCATCGGTGGTAGAGGCACATCAGACCAACTCGGTGGGACTGTATCTGCTGTATATGCTTGTAAAATAATGAAGGAAATGAATTTAATTCCTGATGACATCAAAATAATGGTAGTAGGTTCAGTGCAAGAAGAAGATTGTGATGGTCTCTGTTGGCAATATATCATAAATGAAGATAAAATAAAACCAATGTTTGTCGTATCAAGTGAGCCAACTGATGGTGGTATATATAGAGGACAAAGAGGTAGAATGGAAATAAGAGTAGATGTTAAAGGTATCTCTTGCCACGGTTCTGCACCTGAGAGAGGTGATAATGCTATTTATAAAATGGCTGATATTTTACAAGACATTAGAGCCCTAAATGAAAACGGTGAAAATGATGAAATAAAAGGTTTAGTTAAAATGTTAAATCCAAAATTTAATAAAGAAGCAGAAGCTGCTAATTTCCTTGGTAGAGGAACTGTAACTGTATCACAAATCGGTTATACTTCACCAAGTAGATGTGCTGTTGCTGATGGTTGTTGGATTTCTCTTGATAGAAGAATGACTGCTGGTGAAACTTGGGAATCTTGTTTACAAGAAATAAGAGATTTACCTTCTTGCAAAAAATATGCAAAAGATGTAGAAGTTTCTATGTATAATTATGATTCTGCATCATACACTGGACTTGTATATCCAATTGAGTGCTACTTCCCTACTTGGTGGGTAAAAGAAGATCATCCAATCTGTAAAGCAATGCTTGAATCTTATCACAATCTATATGGAACTGAAAGAATAGGTAGCAAAAGTCAAATTGAAGCAAGAAAAAAGAGACCACTTCTTGATAAATGGACTTTCTCAACAAATGGTGTATCAATTATGGGTAGAAATGGAATCCCAGTGATTGGATTTGGTCCTGGTGCTGAAGCACAAGCACATGCTCCAAATGAAGTAACATATAAAGATGATTTAGTAGTTTGCTGTGCAGTATATGCTGCTCTCCCACTAAACTATGTAAATTTATAGTCGTAGGGGCCGTAGGGGCGAAGTACCACGAGCCCGTAGCAATATAGTAGTGTTAGCCGTAGGGGCGAAGCATCGCGAGCCCTAAGCAAGATAGTAGAGTTAATTTGTAGGGGCCGTAGGGGCGAACCAGTGGGAGCCCGTTTGCAAGATAGTAGAGTTAATTTGTAGGGGCGAAGTACCACGAGCCCTTGACAATAGGGGCAAATATTTGCGAACCCAACATATATTACAAAATATAAAAATTATAAAAGGAGAATAAATTAATATGACAAATTTTAATGATGCAATATCAAAACTTAATGAACTTGATTTCAAAAATATGTATAATGGAGATTTCTTTTTAACTTGGGATAAAACTGATGATGAAATCAAAGCTGTATGGCAAGTTGCTGATGCTCTAAGAGCATTAAGAGAACAAAACATATCTACAAAGGTATTTGACTCAGGTCTTGGAATATCGCTATTTAGAGATAATTCTACAAGAACAAGATTTTCTTTCGCTTCTGCTTGTAATTTATTGGGACTTGAAGTGCAAGATTTAGATGAAGGAAAATCACAAATAGCACATGGAGAAACTGTTAGAGAAACTGCAAATATGATTTCTTTTATGGCAGATGTTATAGGTATAAGAGATGATATGTATATAGGGAAAGGTCATACTTATCAAAAGGAAGTAGTTAATGCTGTAACACAAGGAAATAAAGATGGTGTGCTCGAGCAAAAACCAACTCTTGTAAACCTTCAATGTGATATCGACCACCCAACACAATGTATGGCAGATGCTCTTCATGTTATACACGAATTTGGTGGTATAGAAAATTTAAAAGGTAAAAAAATTGCTATGACTTGGGCATACTCTCCATCTTATGGAAAGCCTTTATCAGTTCCACAAGGTGTTATAGGATTATTTAGTAGACTTGGTATGGAAGTAAGCCTTGCATATCCAGAAGGTTATGAAGTAATGCCAGAAGTTGTAGAAGTTGCTAAAAAGAATTCAGCTGCAACTGGTGGGAAATTAACTATATCAAATGATATGAAGGAGGCATTTAAAGATGCAGATATAGTATATCCAAAATCTTGGGCTCCATTTAAAGCAATGGAAAAGAGAACTATTCTCTATGGAAATGGTGATACAGATGGAATAAAAGCACTTGAAAAAGAATTACTTGCCCAAAATGCAAAACATAAAGATTGGGCTTGCACAGAAGAAATGATGAAACTCACTAAAAATGGAAAAGCTCTATATATGCACTGCTTACCAGCAGATATCACAGGGGTTTCTTGTAAAGAAGGTGAGGTTGATGGTTCAGTATTTGATAGATATAGAGACCCATTATACAAGGAAGCAAGTTATAAACCATATGTAATAGCAGCAATGATATTCCTTGCAAAATTCAAAGACCCTGTAGCTACATTAAATGCTTTACAAAAAGAAGGCAAAAAAAGGGTGCATGAATAATTAAATAAAAAAATAAATATAATTAAAAACACATCTAATTTTATAGATGTGTTTTTTTAATCTATAAAAATATAATATTTTATTTATTTATTTATTAATTCAATCATCACACCTATATATTGAATTAATTCTATTTAATGAATCAGTAGCTTTATCTAATGTTCGTTTCATACTATCTTCTGCATCTTTATTCATTTTATCTACTGTTTAATCTTTACTCAGACTTCACAACTATTAACATTATTAATATGAGTATCTCAAATAAATATAATCTCCACCTGCATTTTTATTTAAATCTCCATAATTTTTACTATCTCTTTTTGTAGTGGTATAAGTTCTTGTTA
>CAMIYN010000011.1 GCA_946403075.1 uncultured Lachnospiraceae bacterium
TTATTTGCTTGGAGATTATTTTAGACTTAAATATGATAGATAAATTTGGTAGAAAAATCACATATATGCGAATTTCATTGACTGATAGATGTAATTTGAGGTGCAGATATTGCATGCCTTTTAGTGCAGAAGAAGTAAAGCCTCGTGAATATATGATGAGTGAAGAAGAAATAATTAGTGTTGTGAGAGCAGGGGCAAAACTTGGTATAAAAAAAATTAGATTGACTGGTGGAGAGCCGTTATTAAAAAGAAATATTATTTCAATAGTTAAAAATATTAAATTGATTGATGGAATTGAAGATTTATGCATCACAACTAATGGAATCAAATTGGTAGAGTTAGGTGAAGAATTAAAAAAAGCAGGGCTTGATAGATTAAATATAAGTATAGATAGTTTAAAAAAAGATAAGTATAAATACATAACTGGAGTTGGCAATCTAGATGATGCACTTTTGGGATTTAAAAAAGCTATAGATTTGAATTTTAAAAAAATCAAGATAAATACTGTTCTAATTGGTGGATTTAATGATGATGAAGTAGAAGATTTTATTAAATTTACTATTGACAAACCTATAGATTGTAGGTTTATTGAGTTAATGCCTATGTATGATAGTGGAGATTTTAAGGAAGATGCATATATAAGCTATAGAGAGATTATAAAACGATTAGATAAATATGATTTGCAAAAGATTGATTCTGATGGTGGTGTCGCAAGACTGTATAAATTAAAAAATGCAAAAGGTAATATTGGTTTCATAAGTCCTGTTAGTAATCATTTTTGTAATGAGTGTAATAGATTAAGAATTACTGCTGATGGGAAAATTAAGCCTTGCTTGCATTCAAGTAATGAAATTAATATTAAGGGGCTAAATGAAGATGAAATGTATGAGCAATTAAAATATGCAATTTTGAGTAAACCAGCACAACATGATTTATTGTCGTATAAAGAGAGAAGTAAGGCAAATAGAAATATGAATCAAATAGGAGGCTAATATGTATAGTGTAGGTGTAATTACTATTAGTGATAAGGGATCGAGAGGAGAGAGAGTTGATACATCTGGTCCAAATCTTGTTGAAATTTTAAATAAAAACAATTTTGAAGTTAAATATACAAATATTATATCTGATGATAAAAGTTTAATAGAGAAAGAATTAATAATGTGTGCTGATGAGTTAAAGCTTTCTTTGGTTTTAACAACAGGTGGAACTGGGTTTTCACCAAGGGATAACACCCCTGAGGCTACACTAAATGTTATAGAAAAAGAAATAAGAGGAATACCAGAATTAATGAGATATGAAAGTCTCAAAATAACAAATAAAGCAATTTTATCAAGAGCAATTAGTGGAATTAGAAATAAAACTGTAATAATAAATTTGCCAGGAAGCAAAAAAGCAGCTGAGGAGAATATTATGAGTGTTATTGAGCCAATTAAACATGGTTTAGATATGTTAAATGGGGAAGGCAGTGCAGATTGTGCAATAGAAAAATCAAAGATAATAGATGTGTGTATAAGTGAGAAAAAAGGTTTACAAAAAAAACCTGTTGACAAGGTTTTATTAAAAAAACATTTTGGAATAGTTGGTGATGCACATGCTGGTGATTGGCATAGGCAAGTAAGTTTACTTAGTATTGATAGTGTAAAAAAAGTTCAAGAACACATAGATTTTCAACTGAAATCAGGTGATTTTGCTGAAAATGTTTTAATAGATTCAGGAATATGTTTATATAAATTACCAATAGGCACATTTTTAAAAGTAGGAACTGCTAAGTGTAGAGTCACACAGATTGGCAAAGAGTGTCATAGCGATTGCGAAATAAGAAAAAAAGCAGGTGATTGTGTAATGCCAAGAGAAGGAATTTTTGTGGAAGTAATAGAGGATGGGGAAGCTAAAAAAGGAGATGAAGTAATAGTTTTGTAATTTTAATACAAAGATATGAGATAGATATGAATAATAATGAATATGATAAGACTAATAAATCAATTAAATATACAATTTTTAGATAATTAAATATGAAAAGAAAATTTAAATATAAGCATTCACTTGGACAAAACTTTTTAATAGATGAATTTATACTCGAAGATATAGTAGATGCAAGTGGTATAAATAAAAATGATTATGTTTTTGAAATAGGAGCAGGAAATGGAGCACTTACAAGATGTCTTTTAAATAGGGGAAAATGTGTAGTTGCGATTGAGATTGATAAAAGGCTAATGCCACTTTTAAAATCAAATTTAAAGAATTATCCAAATGTTATTATATTAAATAATGATTTTTTAAAATTGAATTTTGATTTAATAATTGAGAAATTTGAAAAATTTGGATTTGATAAGAGAAAAAATCATATAAAAATTGTGTCAAATTTGCCATATTATATTACCTCACAGATATTAAATGAAACATTAACTAATCCATACATAAGTGAATTGACGGTAATGGTTCAAAAAGAAGTTGCAGAGAGAATAGTTGCTAAGCCAAATACAAAAGATTTTGGCATTTTGACACTATCTTGTAATTATTTTTCAATTTCTGAGTTTTTGTTTATTGTTACTAAAAATAATTTTTATCCAACCCCTAAGGTTGATTCTGCAGTTGTTAAATTAGTGAAATATAAAAAGTTTATTGATGTTTCTAATGATTTGAATTTTCATATTAATGATGATGAAAATTACAAAAAACTTTTTAAAACTATAAAGGCAGGTTTTTTACAAAGAAGGAAAAAGCTAATTAATTCTTTATCAAATGCTTTGTCAAAGGATAAAAGAGATTTGAGTTTAATATTTCAAAAATTAGGTTTTGATGAAAATATTAGGGCAGAAAATTTGTCAATATTGGATTATGAAAAATTGTCTAATTTGTTGTAGTTAATTAAATTATTTTTTCTTTACTTGATTTTGATATTTATTTTATGTAGAATATTAAAACATATATTTAAGCAAATATTTAGTGGTAATATGTAGTATAAATTTTATACAATTTAATAAATAGTTTCAATATGTAAAATAAAATTTTAAAGAGAGGTAGTTTATGAATGATTTAAAAAATGAAAATTTTGAAAAAAAAATGATTACTCCAGAAGGGTTAAAAAAATATGAAGATGAATTAAATTTCTTGAAAGTTGAGGCAAGAGCAAATGTGGCAGAAAAAATTAAAGAAGCAAGAGAACAAGGTGATTTATCAGAAAATGCCGAGTATGATGCTGCTAAAGATGAGCAAAGAGATATAGAGTCAAGGATAACAGAACTTGAGAATATATTAAAGAATGTAGAAGTAGTTGATAAATCTGATTTTAAAAGAGGAACCATAGGTATAGGTTCTAAGGTGTTACTTTTTGATAAAAACACAAAAGAAGAAATAGAATATAATATTGTTGGTGCTACTGAGGCAGATAGTCTAAATGGGAAAATTTCTAATGAATCCCCTTTAGGGCAGTGTTTGATAGGAAAAAAGAAAGGCGATTTGATAGAATTTGTAGTTGGCAATAATAAGATTAAATATGATGTGCTAAAAGTGAATTAAAAAGTAATGTTATAAAATATCTAAAGGATTGATAAATTTTTTTGTTTCTATATGTGGGCTAAAAAAAGTATGATAGAGAAGTTGGAGATTTATAACTACTTCTCTTTTTTATATAAAATTTAAAATTTGATAAAATCATAAAAAAATTAAAAAAAAATTAGATATAATATTTAAAGTAAAACATTGTTAAATTTTGATAAATTTGTTAAAATTAATTCCAATTAAATTTGTTTATATAATATTATAATAAATTATAATAATATAAATTTTCAGTAGTTCATTTTGAAAGAAACTGAATAATAAAGGTTCTATAGGAAATTTTAGATAAATTGTAAATTTTTTCAGTGATTTCATAGATTTAAATAGATAATTGCATATAGGAGTTTTTATGAATTTAACAGAAGATGAAATAAGAGAATTAATAAAAGAAGCATTTGATGCAAGAGAGATGGCATATACACCATATTCAAATTTTAAAGTTGGGGCTGCACTTTTAACCTCTAATAAAAAAATTTACAAGGGTTGTAACATTGAAAATGCAAGTTTTTCTCCAACTATTTGTGCAGAAAGAACTGCAATTTTTAAAGCAGTGTCTGAAGGTAATAGGGATTTTCGTGCTATTTCTATTGTTGGTGGAAAAGTAAATGATACAAATTTTAATTATTCTCCACCTTGTGGTGTTTGTAGACAAGTAATGGTTGAGTTTTGTGATATAGAAAAATTTATGATAATTATAGCAAAAAGTATTGATGAATATAAAATTTATACTTTAAAAGACTTATTGCCAATTAGTTTTTCAAATAAGGAGCTTGAATCACAATGACAAAGTTGGATAGTTTTATAAATGAAGCAAAAACAATTTGTATATTAGGTCATATTAACCCTGATGGGGACTGTATCGGTTCAACACTTGGATTATATAATTATATAATTAATAGATATAATATAGATAAAAAAGTAAAAGTGTACTTGCAAAAACCAAGTGATAAATTTAATATTTTAAAAGGGTTTGATAAAATAAGTCAAGATATAAATGATGCAATAGAGTATGATTTATGTATAGTTTGTGATTGTGGCAGTAAAGACCGTATCAAGGAATTTTGTATATATATGGAAAATGCAAAAAATATTGTTGTAATAGATCATCACGAAACAAATGATATTGTTTGTGAGAATTTAATACTTGATAGTTTGGCACCTGCTAGTTGTGAATTGGTTTATAAAAATATTGATAAAAGTTTTATAAATAGAGATGTCGCTGAGTGTTTATATATAGGGATAGCACATGACACAGGAGTTTTTAGATATACAAATACCACAAGCGAAACACTCAGGATAGTTGCTGAATTAGTTGATAAAGAGATAAACTTTAATTACTTACTTGATACAACTATGTTTATGCAAAAATTTAATCAAAAGAGAATAATGGCTGAAATAGTAAATAGGGCAAAATTTTTATTAGATGGGAAGGTATTATTTAGTTATACTAATGATGAAGAAGTAAAGAAATTTTCTCTTGACAATAGAGATATTGATATAGTGGTTGGATATTTGCGAGAAACAATAGGTATAGAGGTTGCCATATTTGCTTATGAGATAGGAACAAATATTTATAAGATTAGTCTTAGAAGTAATGGTGAAAAAATTAATTGTGCAGAAATATCAAAAAGATTTGGAGGGGGAGGGCATAAGAAAGCAGCTGGATTTACATTAAAAATGGATGTAAGTGAAATTGAGAGTTTTTTGAAAAAAAAATTATTTGTGGTGTTTAATGCTTGATGGAATAGTGTTGTTAAAAAAACCAAAACACATAACAAGTTTTGGATGTATCAAAAAATTAAGACAAGTTTTGAATGTTAAAAAAATAGGACATACCGGGACTCTTGATATAGATGCACAAGGTTTACTTGTATGTTTGGTGGGTAGTGCTTGCAAGAGACAAAATTTTTTGATGAATTCAGAAAAAGAATATATTGCGGAGTTAGTTATTGGAATAGCTACAAATACAGAAGATATAACAGGGGAGATTTTAGATAGCGATAATACTTATATTGACAAATTTAAGTTTGAAAATGTCATTAAAGATTTTTTAGGGACTTATATGCAAACTCCACCGATGTTTTCATCAAAAAAAATAAATGGCAGGAAATTGCTTGAGTATGCAAAAAAGGGAATTTTTATTGAAAGAAAACCAACAAATGTCGAGATTAAGAGTATAGAGATATTGGATGAATATGAGCGAGAAATTGTAGATAATAAAAAATACCAATGCTTTAAGATAAAAGTTTTATGTGGCAAAGGAACATATATAAGAACATTGTGCAAAGATATAGGGGAAAAACTTGGAGTTAATTCTGTTATGGGCGAATTAATTAGGACAAGGACTTCTGGTTTTTCAATAGATGATGCATTTACAATAGTAGAAATTAAAGAAAAAATTTGCAAAAATGATTTTTCTTTTATTAAGAATTGTTTATTTTTAGATAAACCACAAGTAGTGACTTTTGGAAAGTTTGAAACATTACACTTGGGACATATTAAATTAATAAAGAGAGTAGTAGAAATTGCAAAATTAGAAAATATTAACTCAACAGTAATTATAGTTCAGTATAATAGTCAAAATAATAATTTTTTATCAAGAGAACAACAATTATCTATAATTAAATCCTATGGGATTAACAATGTATTAAGTTTTGATTTAAATATTGAAAATAAAAATATGAGTGCAAAAACATTTATAGATGAAATCTTGATTAGACAAGTTAAGGCAAAAAAAATCATAGTAGGATTTGATGCGACAATTGGTAAAAATTGTGAATTTAATGCAGAAGACATAAAAAACTATTGTTTTAAAAAAAATATTGGTTGTGAAGTTTTAAATAAAATTAAATTAAGTGATGTGCTAAATGAAAAAGAACTTAGAGATTATAAAATAGAAGATATGGATGAAACTGTATCATCTACTTTAGTTTATAAAATTTTAAAGAATAAGAATTATGACTTAATAGAAAAAATATTGGGTAGAAAAGTGATTAGAAACTAATTTATTAAAAATATGTTATCTTGAAAAAAAACCTAAATTTTGATATTATTAAATTTATGCAAAAAATTATTGATTTACTTGTAAATGGTGAATGTTTTACTATAGAAAATAGTATAAAATGTAGTGTAAATAAGATTTCTGCAGAGTTAAAAAAGAATAAGTTGTATCAGGATAGTATTATTATATCAAATGAAAACAATCAAATTATTGAAGCAAATATTTATTCTGATAATATAAGACTTAAATTAGATACAAATTATTTTAATGATAAAACTCAAAAAGTATCATTTATAGTAGACACTATGTATTTAAGTAATGGTGATGAAATTAGTGGCGAGATATCGGTTTTGTCTGATGTTTCTGAGTTTTTGATACCTTTTAAATATACTATTGTAGATGATGAAGTAGATAATAGCATTTTGAATATTAAGAGTATTATTGACTTTTATGATTTAACTATAAGAGATTATGAAAAAGCTTTTGAAATATTTAACAGTGATATTTTTTTAAAAACTGGACTTATGGAAGATGTATTTTATAGGTCAATATATGATAGCCTAATCATAGGTGTTACAAAAGAAATTGCTTTTGTTGAGTTTTTTAAAGCAGGTAATTTGGATGTTCTCGAATATGTAACAAACAAAAGTGTTATAAAAGAAATTTATGAGGAGAGTCGTGACATAAGTGATTTGAGTTTTGAAACTTTGAGTGTTGATAGTGGAGATGAAATTGATACAAAAGATGATGACATTATTAACTTGATATCACAAATTCAAGATAAAGATTTAATTGACACTTTGGCTATAAATTGTGTAAGAAATAATTTGAGAGATAATATTGCATTTAATATTTATATAAAATCTATACAAGGGAATTCTATAATAAATGGTTTGTATGAAATCTTACTTGCCTCTATTCCAGAAAGGTATACAAAAAAGTTGCCACTATATTTATATAAATTATATTATACTGATAAAAGTTTTTCGTTTGAACAAAAAATTAATTTATATAAAAATATTATTACTGTATTTCAAGAGACTGATGATATATACAAAATGTTTAATGTTGAAATTAGAGAGTATGTTTTAACTCAGATTTATCAAAATAAAATTAATGATTCATTAATTAAGATTTATAATAATATTCTCACGAAATCTGTTATTGATGATAACAATAATAAAAATATTTTGTATCTTCTTAGATGTCATAAGATAGTTATTAAGAATAAGTCAATAAAGAGTGTTATTATTAAATACAAAGAGATAAATAATGAAACAGTATATTCTGTTATAAATAATATTGCATATGTACCAATTTTTTTTGATACATATATATTGTTATTTGAAGATATATATGGAAATAGATATTTTAATCAAGATATAGTCATTAATAAATTGTTTGATAAAACTGACCTTGAAATATATTGTTTAGAGAATTATCCTAATGATGAAATTTTAAACATAAGTAAAATAATTTCATTTATTGATAGTGGTGAATTTAAATATACTTATGATGTAGAACTTGCAAAAAGGTTTATATATGAATTAAATCTAAATACAGCTGTGAAAAAAGAATTAACATTGCAAATTATTGATTATTACTCAAAAATTATATCGACAAATTACATTGATGTTGATGTTGAATATTTAAAAAAAGTAGATTTACTCTGCCTTTCAAATAAGTATAAGTCAAAAGTTTTGAGATTATTGTATGAAAAAGAAGATTATTTGAATTGTTTTAATATTTTATCAAAGTTAAATGATGATTTATTAGAAGATAATGAACTATTAAGTTTATATACCATTATAATTAAAAAAGATATTGGAGTAGATAAAAATGTTTTGACAACAAAAGTTTTCGATTTATTTAATAAAGGGGTATATGACATAAATACTATTGATTATTTGATAGATAAATATGTAGGAAAAATTGAATCATTAATTAAAATATTAAGAGTTGCAAGAGAATTAAATATAAATACAGATATTTATACCTATAATCTATTAAAACTTATGTTGAGTATAAATTATACTGGGGACTTAGATTATGTTTATTCGTTATTTACTCCAGAAAAATTTGAATACGAAGATATTAATTTAAATATTGCATATATAACAAGAAAGTGTATTGACTATTTTTTATATGATATTGAATTTAGCAATGTAATTATTTTACAAATTACAAATTATTTATTATATAATATTAACGATTTAAATAATTGTCCAGTTTTATATTTACTTGCATATACAAAATATATAAGCAAACTTGAAACAATTAATGATAATGATATGAGAAGAGTGTTAATCCGTGCGATTGATGTTCTAATCAATAAAGATTTTGTTTTTGCATATTTTAAAGATTTAAATAAACATATTAAAATGCCATATGAGATAATGAATAAGGAATTCATTGAAT
The DNA here is from genome assembly GCA_946403075.1 of uncultured Lachnospiraceae bacterium. Taxonomy (GTDB): domain Bacteria; phylum Bacillota; class Clostridia; order Lachnospirales; family Lachnospiraceae; genus UBA3633. The sequence goes on from CAMIYN010000011.1 coordinate 8,978, forward strand.
ATCATGCAAAAAATAATGAATTACCAAAAGTTATTTTTACTATTAATGGCAAGCATAAACTTAAAGATTTTGAATTGGCAAATATTTATATGAATATATTTTTAAAAAAAATAACTGTTTACAAAGATGAAATAATTACTTATGAGATTTATAATATTTTAAATAAAGAGCAAGGAATATTGCAAAAAGGGGTGTTGAAATATAGTGATATTTTTGAACTTGAATATTCAAATATGAAAAGTAAAGATTCTTTTACTTATATAAATCTTGCATTAGAAAATATAGAGAAAAATAACATGGATGTATTAAAACATATAGTTTTGGAAATGGTGACAAAACAAGAAGTTTCAAAAAATTTATTTGAGATAGATGGATAAAAAGTGTTTATAGGAATATCAATTACAGAAGAAGATGTATATATAAAAACAGATATTGATGAGAATATTTTATCTGTTCCATTTGTGATGTGTAGAACTAATAATGCAACCTGGGTAATAGGGAAATCGGCATATGAAGAAACACTAAATAATAATGGAGTTTTAATAGACAGATTTTTATATTTGATTGAAAATGATGCAGAAATCACAATTTCAAATTATAAGTATACGGCAACTCTACTGTTAAATAATTATTTTAAAAATTTATTATCCACATACAAAGATATTGAATATTTAACACTTAGCATTAATAATAACAATATAAAAGTTTTAAATATGTTTCAAAAAGTTTTGACAGAACAATTAGGAAATATAGAAAAGTTTAAAATAATAACACACGAAGATTCTCTCATTGAATATGTAAAGAAATTAAATATTGATTTATTAAATGGAACTATTGGCTTATTTGATTTTTCAAATAAATCATTAATGTATTATGAAATTAATAAAACGATATACAAGGGAAAAGTATTTATAAATGTTAACAAAATTGCTCATCCCCCAGTGCCAATTGAGATGATGTCAAAAAAATCAGGGGTTATAATTTGCGATAATATATTATATAAATTTGCCCAAAATATAACAAAAAATAAAAAATATACTTGCTTTTTTTTAACTGGTGAAGGTTTTTTAAATCAAGACCAATATAGGGATTTTATAAATTTTATGTGTTCCATTGGATGTCAAGTTTTAAAAGAAGACTATTTGTTTGCAATAGGTAGTTTTGAATTTGGAAAGAGTGTTGTTAATGATTATGAAAATACTTTCTATGCAATAACTGATTCGACTACAAAAATTTCTTTAACTTTTGATGCCTATACAAATCAAAATATTGATAAGATTGATTTAATAGATTTTGGAGAACTATGGTTTTATAAAATTTGTGATTTTGATATAATTGCAATAGATAATAAAGATTTAATATTTACTGTTGAGTTTTTAAATGGAACAACTAAAGATATAGTTGTAAATATTAATGAGAGTTTTAAAATTAGAAAAGATAGAACAACAAAATTATCTATTAGATTTGACTTTTCTCAACAAGATGTTTTAAATTTATTAATTATAGATAAAGGTTTTGGGGAATTTTATGAGCCAAGCAATAAAAGGTTTAATAAGTCGTATCCATTAGTATGAGTGTAATTTATTGTGGAAAATCTAATACTGTCCCATATTATATTAAAGAAGCTGATTTAAATGTATATTCAATACAAGAATTAGCATATTTTGTGTATAATTATCCAATGCTAATTTCAAATAATTTTGTAAATAAAAATCTAATTTTATATATATACTCTGAACTTAAAATGCCTGAGTTATCAACAGAATTAAATAATTTATACAATCTAAAAAGTAATAACATAGCAGAATTTTTAAAGTTAATACTTAAATATTCTAATTATTATACAGAAACTGAAATTTACAATTATGATAAAGTGTTATTAAAACTTCTAGATATGACGGAACTTGATTATATAAATCTTGCTGGGGATAAATTATTTAGATTAGGTAAATATGAAAAGGCAATTTCTCAATATAATAAGATATATAATAAAAATGATGCTGCATTAAAAAAAATTGCTTTTTCTTATGCAAAACTTCAAACTTATGATAAGGCAATATATTTTTTAACTTTACTATATGAAAAAAATAACGATTTATCTATTTTAAAAAATATTTATTTTTGTTATAAATTAAATGGAAACATTGATGACTTTAATCAAGTAGGTTATGAAATTAATGATGATTTACTCGCTGACTGGGATTTGGAGATAGTGACAGAAATGTTAAAAGCAAAAAATAGTGATACAATAAAAAATGTAGAAGAAATATTTTTGATGGGTGATAAGTATGTTCAAGATAATATGAAAATAATTATTGACTTGTGGAAGGATAAGTATAGATATATTGGATAATACAAAAAACTATGAATCATCGTATGTTGTAGATAATTTTCCGTATCTTAAACATTAATTTTAATAATAGTAAATATTTATTTAAAATGCTATAATATAAGAAAATCTCTAAAAGATAAAATTTATATAGGATTTTCTATGAGCTTCATTATTCAGTTCTTTTAAAAATTAAATTTTAAAATTTATATTATTAGAGGTTACTATAATAAATCTAATACATTGGAGTTTATATGAATATTTTGGTTGCAGGTGGTGCGGGCTTTATTGGAAGTCACACTATGGTTGAATTATTAAATGCTGGATATAATGTTATTTGTGTGGACAATTTATATAATTCATCAAATGAAGCAATTAACCGTGTAGAAAAAATTACATCAAAAAAAGTAAAATTCTATTTATGTGATTTGATTTATATTGATAAATTAAATCAAATTTTTTTACAAGAAAAAATTGATGCTGTAATAATGTTTGCTGGTTATAAAGCAGTAGGTGAATCAAGCACTAAACCACTTGAATATTACTATAATAATTTACTATCAATTATGAATATGATAGAAGTAATGAGAAAACATAATTGTAAAAATTTAATTTTTAGTTCATCTGCAACCGTTTATGGACAAAATGTTTCTGTTCCTATTACAGAAGATTCTTATGTAGGAGATTTAAAAAATATTACAAATCCATATGGTAGAACAAAATTAATGATAGAACAAATACTATATGATGTTGCAAATTCAGATAAAGATTTTAAAATGATAATACTTAGATATTTTAATCCAGTTGGGGCTCATGATAGTGGTTTAATAGGTGAAGACCCAAAAGGTATCCCAAATAATTTGATGCCATATATTGCACAAGTTGCAGTCGGAAAGAGAAGTGAATTACACATTTTTGGAAATGACTATAATACAAAAGATGGAACTGGAGTTAGGGATTATATACATGTAGTTGATTTGAGTATAGGTCATATCCTTTCATTAAATATTTTTTTTAATAGTGATAAAAAATATACTGCTGATGGAATTAATAATAATATTTATATTTATAATTTAGGAACAGGTATAGGATATTCAGTTCTTGATGTAAAAAATGCATATGAGAAGGTAGCTAATATTAAAATTCCATATGTTTTTGATGATAGGAGATTGGGGGATATTGATGAATTATATTGTTCCCCACATAAAGCAAAAAATGAATTAAATTGGGTCGCAAAGAGAGACTTATTTGATATGTGTGAAACAAGTTATAATTTTCAAAAAAATAATCCAAAAGGTTATGATGATATGAATAATCACAATATAGTATTTGCTGAGAGAAAATAAAATGTTTAGTGAAATTAAAAATAGAAAATTAGCATTACTTACTGATTTATATGAGTTATTGATGATGCAGGGTTATTTTAAAATTAAAAATTTTAAAAATAAAATTGCAGTCTTTGATGTGTTCTATAGAAAAAATCCCTATGGAAATGGTTTTTGTGTTTTTGCTGGGCTTAGTGAAATAATTGATTTTATAATGAATTTAAAGTTTGATGAAAGTGATATAAATTATTTAAAAAAAACTAAACTGTTTTGTGATGATTTTTTAGATTATTTAAAAAGTTTTAAATGGTCAGGTTCAGTTTATTCATTTCTTGAGGGAAGCATTATAAATAAAAAAGAGCCAATTTTAAAAATAATTGCTCCAATAATTGAAGCACAATTAATTGAGAGTGCAGTTTTGAGCATTTTTAATCACGAAACTATGGTTGCAACTAAAGCATATAGAATATGTAAAGCAGCAGATGGTAAAGCCGTTATGGAATTTGGATTGAGGAGAGCTCATTCAATTGATTCAAGTATATATGGTGCTAAAGCTGCAATAATTGCTGGTTGTGTTGGTACATCCAATGTGCTAACTGCAAAAATGTATGATTTAACTCCTATGGGAACTCAAGCTCATTCATGGATTATGTCTTTTGATAGTGAATATGCCGCATTTTATGAATTTGCAAAAATATACCCCAATATGTGTATTTTATTGGTTGATACATATGATACTTTAAATTCTGGAATTCCAAATGCTATTAAAGTTTTTAAAAAAATGAAGGAAGAAAATATTAAACTTACCAAATATGGAATTAGAATTGATAGTGGAGATTTAGCATATTTATCATGTGAGGCAAGAAAAATCCTTGATAAAGAAGGTTTTAGTGATGCCCTAATATGTGTATCTAATGATTTAGATGAAAATTTAATAATGAGTTTAAATATGCAAGGTGCTAAAATTGATTTATATGGAGTTGGTACTAAACTCATTACTTGTTATCCAGATGGAAGCCTTGGTGGAGTGTATAAAATGTCTGCTATAAGTAATGGGAAAAGTTTTGAACCAAAAATAAAAATTAGTGAAAATTCAGAAAAAATAACAAATCCTGGGAATAAAGAGGTTTATAGAATTTGGGATAAAAATGGCAATATGATTGCAGATTTAATTACACTTTGTGATGAAGAAATAGATATTAATAAAGATTTAGAGTTATTTGACCCAATTGAGCCGTGGAAAAAACTATACTTAAAGGCTTTCGAGTATTCCATAGAAAAAATGTTAAAGCCAATAATTATTGATGGTAAATTAGTATATTGTGATATATCATTAGAAGAAAAGAATAAATATTTTAATAGTGTAAAAGAAAAATTTACAGAAAATCAGTTGAGGTTAATCAATCCAAAAGAGTATTATGTAGATTTGTCAAAAAAACTATATGATTTAAAACTAAATATGTTGTATAATTATAAAGATAATTGATTTTGGAGAATTCTAAATATGGATATGATAAAAACGACAGTTAATGGAATGAGAGATATAACTGCTAATGAGATGCAAGTAAGACAAAATTTGCTTGGTAAAATTAGAGAAGTATATAGTAAATTTGGATTTTGTGAAATTTCAACTCCAATTTGTGAGCATATAGAGAATTTAATTTCTGATGTTGGCTGGGAAAATGAAAAATTAATTTTTAAGGTGCTAAAAAGAGGAGAAAAACTTGAAAACGAATTACTAAATAAAAATGTATCTGCAAAAAATCTTGTAGATATGGGGCTTAGGTATGATTTGACAGTTCCACTTTGTAGGTATTATGCAAATAATAGAAGTGATTTGCCAAATCCATTTAAAGCTATGCAAATAGGATGTGTATATAGAGCAGATAGGCCACAAAAAGGTAGATATAGAGAATTTATGCAGTGCGACATTGATGTTATAGGTGATAAGACAAATATTGCAGAAATTGATTTGCTTCTTGCAACAAATTATTTTTTTAATGAGATAGGTTTTGAAAAGTATAATTTTTATTATGAAATAAATAATAGAAGTATTTTGAGAGAAATACAAAAATTATCAGGATTTCCAATTGAAAAATTTGATGAAATTTCAATTATACTTGATAAAATGGATAAAATAGGTATAGATGGAGTGATTGATGAATTAAAAAAAATTGGTATTATAGAAACTTCTATAAATAAATATATTTCAATCTTGGATGAATTAAAAGATATTGATATTTTAAATTTGAAAAATATTATAAAAATTAATGATAATTCAGTTGATAGCTTGATTGAAATTATAAAAATTTTAGAAAGCTTTGATATAAAGATTAAATTTAACCCAAATTTAATTAGAGGAATGGGATATTATACAGGAACAATATATGAAATAAAATCTCCACAATTTAATGGATCTATTGGTGGTGGTGGAAGATATGATGGTTTAATTGAAAAATGGTTAAAAGAACAAATTCCATCTGTTGGTATATCGATAGGATTTGAAAGAATCATAACTATAATAATGCAAGATTTCAAAAATGATGACGAAAAAGAAAAATGTGTATATAGTGTAGAGAATAATTTAGATTTTGAAAAAAAACAAAATTTATTTAAAAAAGCAATTTTAGACAGAAAAAATGGCAAAATAGTGAGTATTATAAATCAAGCAAAAAATAAAAAATTTCAAAGAGAGTCTTTTGAAAATTGTGGATATCATAATTTTATAGATTTTTAGAGGAGTGGTCAATATGGAAGAAAGTTTTAAAGGTTTAAAAAGAACAAAAATGTGTGGAGAGTTTACTGAGTTAGACATTGGTAAAACTGCAACTGCGATGGGGTGGGTTCAAAGAGCAAGAAATAAAGGAAGTTTAATTTTCGTAGACTTGAGAGATAGGACAGGAATTATTCAAATTGTTTTTGATGAAAATAAATGTACCAAAGAACTTTTTAGTAAAGCTCAAGAATTAAAGTTTGAATATGTTATAGCTATTACTGGAATTATACAAAAGAGGTCAGATATAAATGAAAAATTGGAAACTGGAACTATCGAAATAATTCCAAAGGAATTGAAAATCTTATCTACTTGTGATGTTTTACCTTTTCCTATTGAAGATGAGATATCAACAAGAGAAGAGTTAAGGCTTGAATATAGATATTTAGATTTGAGGAGAAAAAAATTAAAAAATAATTTGATTCTTAGGTCAAAGACTGCTATAGCAATTAGAAAGTTTTTGGAAAGTGAAGGTTTTATAGAAGTTGAGACTCCGACTTTTTGTAAATCTACACCCGAGGGGGCAAGAGATTACCTTGTTCCAAGTAGAGTAAATCCTGGTAAATTCTATGCATTACCACAGAGTCCACAGTTATATAAGCAACTACTTATGGTTTCAGGAATTGATAGATATTTTCAGATAGCGAGATGTTATAGAGATGAAGATTTGAGAGCTGATAGACAACCAGAATTTACACAAGTGGATATGGAATTGTCGTTTGCAGATATTGATGATGTGATAGCAGTAAATGAGAGATTAATAAATAGAATTTTTAAAGATGTATGTGACATAAACATAAATTTGCCAATTAAGAGAATCAAGTGGATTGATGCAATGGATAATTATGGTTCAGATAAGCCAGATACTAGATTTGATATGAAACTGGTAGATTTAACAGAAGAAATGAAAGATGTGGGGTTTTCTGTATTTAGTGAGACAGTTAAAAATAATGGAGTAGTAAAAGCAATAAATTTAAAAAAACAATTTAATCTACCAAGAAAAAAAATAGATAGTTATGTCGAGTTTGCAAAAGAATATAAATTAAAAGGGCTTGCATATTTATCTTATGGGTTAGATAAAGAAATTAAATCAAGTTTTACAAAATTCTTAAAAGATACGGAGATTAATAAAATTTTAGAAAAAACAAATTGTGAACCAGGTGATTTATTATTTTTCGCCGCTGATAAGAGAGATATAGTTTGGCAAGCCTTAGGTGCACTCAGACTAAAACTTGCAAATGATTTTGATTTGATAGATAAAAATAAATTTGAATTTCTGTGGGTTGTTGAATTTCCATTATTTGAATATAATGAAGAAGAAAATAGACTTGTTGCTATGCATCATCCATTTACAATGGTTATGGATGAAGATATAGATTTATTATTTAGTAATCCAGAAAAATGTAGAGCTAAAGCATACGATATTGTTTTGAATGGTATAGAATTAGGTGGTGGTTCTGTTAGGATTTATCAATCAAAAATTCAAAATAGAATGTTTGAAATTTTAGGTTTTAGTAAAGAGGAAGCAAACGAACAATTTGGATTTTTATTAAATGCATTTAAATATGGAGTTCCTCCTCATGCAGGGCTAGCATATGGGCTTGATAGAGTTATAATGCTTATGGCACGAGCTGAATCTATAAGAGATGTTATTGCTTTTCCAAAAACAAAAGATGCAAGTTGTTTGATGGTAAAGGCACCAAGTTTTGTCGATGAAAAACAATTAAAAGAGTTAAGCATAAAAATAGATATTAAAAAATCTTAGAAGTAAACTGATAATATAGCTGATATAACTTTCATTATTCAGTTTTTTTAAAATTTAATTTTGAAAACTGTTCATTATTAAGATTTTCTTAATTAATATAGTGATTGATTGGAAAGACTTGTAAATTTTGACCTTTATAAAATAGTATATATAGTGCAAAATTTAATAATAATAAAGGATGTATTATGAAAAAAAATGAATTTTTAACACAGCTAAGATATGAACTATCTTTTTTTATGGAAGATATAGAAATTGAAAAAAATATTTCTTATTATGAAAAATTTATTGATAATGAAATAAAAAATGGAAAGACTGAGGAACAAGTTTTAAATGAACTTGGTAGTCCAATACTCATTGCAAAAACAATTAAACAAGTTGGTAATACAAGTAATTTAAATTATGAGTTTTCAAATAGTGATAAAAGTAACAAAGAAGATAGTTATGATAATGATTATGACAATATCAATGAAAGTTATGAATCACCTATCTTTTTTAAACAATTTGGTACTTTGGGTTGCTTTGGACTTCTTTTTTTATTGGTAGTTGTTAGTATAATTATTAGATTTCTTGGTTCTATTTTATATTTTGGTATTTTTGGATTTGGAATTTCTGGTGCAATAATCTTTTTATTATTAATTTATTTTATTTATAAAAGTCGCTATTAATGAATTTCTTTTAAATTATTACTTGGCTTAACATTTATACTAAAATTCTTTTTATAAATTACAAAACCTATAGGTTTGTTTTTAACTTTTTTAATTTCTTTTTTTAATGTGTAGTCAACAGTGACTTTTGATTCATTTTTTAGTGAACTATAAAATGCTGCTAAACTTGCTGCTTCTTCAATAGTCTTTATATCAACCTTATCAAATTGTGCCTTTAAAATAACATGTGAACCTGTGCTATTCTTTACATGAAACCAAGTATCATTTGGCTTTGCAATTTCAAAGGTCACATATTCATTTTGTAGATTGTTTTTACCCACATAGATATCAATATTAGAACTTGATAAAAAATGTTTTATATTATAGTTTGTTTTTTTAATTCTTTTAAAATCAATATTTTTGATTTTTTCATTAAAATATTTATTTAATTCAAATTTAATAATACTTAAATCTGCTCTTTCAGTGTTATAAGTTAGATTATCTAAAATACTTTTTAGCTGTTCCAAATCATTTGTGTATTTATTTAATAATTCAGTTGATTTTTCAATGGTTCTTTTTTTCTTGTTATATAAATTGTAGTATTTTTGTGAGTTTTCCTGAATTGATAAATTAGTATCTATTGGGATTAAGGTCTTTTTATTATTTTCATTGAAGTTTTCACATATCAAGGTATCATTTTTTATATTTTTAATATCATATCCAAATGTTAATAGCAAATCTCCATAATCTTTGTAAAGTTCATAGTCTTTTGCAAGCTCAATCTCATTTTCTAAAAGATGTATCTTAGCAGTTGTTTTTTTAATTAGATTTAAAGTTTTATTTTCAATAGATTTTTTTTCAGCAGAATTAGATGTGATGTTGTATTTATCATTTATATATTTATTGATACAGTCATTTATATTGTTAAACTTTATATAATTTTCAAAAATATCTAGTTTAAAAATATAAAAATCTTTAATTTTTTCATTTTCATAATAAATATAGTTACTAGTTGAGTTTTCATTAAGTAGTTTAATGTAATAAAAAATCTGATTAAAAATTTTTAAAAATAAATTTTTGTTATTAGTTTTTAAATTCTCTATTAATTCATTTTCTTCAATATTTAAATCGTTTAAAATATTAATTATAAAAATTTTAGATATTCCATAAAATGAATTTATAAAACAATTTATTATATTCTTTTTTTCTTGATTTTTATATGTATTTTTAATCACTTCAAAAAATGAATCAAAGCTTATATTTAAGAGTTCATTTTTTTTAGTTAAAAAATTTGTATTATATTCTTTGGAGATTACTAAATTTCTATTATTGTTTGTAGATCTTAAAAAGATATCTTTTATTATATAGTTATTATCTGTAAAAAAAATATTACTATACCTTCCCATTAATTCAATTATTAGATGATATATCGAGATTTCACCTATGGGGCTTATGCTTTTAATACTTATATCAATAATTCTTTCAAGACTATCTAAACTATTCTTTCCATTAATCTGTCTTATATTTATTAATTTACCAGCATTTATGTATTTTCTAAGGAGCATACAAAAAGCCTGTGGTTTTTCATCTGCACTTAGTCTCTTATCAGTAAGAGATATGTATGGGAAATTTGGAGATATTGAAATTGTTAAATAAAAATCATTATTATTTTTTCTAAAACAAAATTGTAGAGTTTTATTATCAGGCTCTATGATTTTTGAAATATTTTCATTTAATATATTTTCATTAAAATAATTTATTTGACTTTTAATAACTAATCCATCATATGGCATATTGCACCTCAAATTAATAATAACAAATATTTAATATTGTGTAAATAAAAACTGTTGTGTATAATTTAAAAAAAATAGTGGAGGTTTATATGAAAAATTTACATGTAATTAAGAGGATGGTTATTTCGTTAGCAGTAATAGTGTGTGGAATAATTTATGTTTTTTTATCTATTGAAAAAAATACTAGCAAAAAAAATGTAGAAACCAATATTGTTGCAGAGAGCAATGAAATTGATTTTGTTAAAGAAATTGTTGAAACTACAACTCAAAATGAAACATTAAAGAGTGCAAGTTTAATAAAGGATGTTTCATATAGAAAAGTTGTAAATATTAATACAGCAAGTGAAGATGAACTCATATCTCTTCCTGCTGTAGGACCAGTCATAGCAAAAGCAATAATTGAGTATAGAGAAAAATACGGAAATTTTAAAGAAATAGAAGAGATTAAAAATGTAAGTGGGATAGGTAGTAATCTTTTTAGAAAAATCGAATATTATATTAGTGTTGATTAGAAATATGGTAACCTTTAATAATATATATTTCAAAATGAAATTTTAAAAAACTAAATAATGAAGGTTCATAGGAAACATTAGGTAAATTATTAGACTATTTAGAGGTTTCCTTGTTTTCAAGTAGTATATTTAAATCATCAATAATTGCTTTTTTTGTTCCAATGTGTAAATTAGGGATATTTGTTTTATTTAGATAATTAATTATTTTGTTTTTTGCTTTCAAAATATCTTCATTTGCAAATATTCCCTGATTATCTTTTAGTTTGCGAGCTTTTTTATATTCTGATAATTCTTCTCTCTCTTTTGTCAACTGTTCAAATTTATTTTTATTATAACCTATAGTATAAAAAGTGTTAAAAACTTGTGATAAATCAATTGCATCAAAAAGGGCATTGTGTAAAACTTCTCCATCAATATTACATATTTTTTTTAAAAAATTTAGACCTTGATTACCAACTTTACCATTTGAATCATTTAGAAAAACTGTTCTAATGTCATAAAATTTATTTACTACTGGCATTATCTTTTTATTATTCATATATAACAAAGAAGTTCTCAAAAATGCCTTTTTATCCTCTAAACCATAACAGTAAATTTTCTCAATTTTATATTTTTTTAATATCGATGATAAATTATTGAATACCGTGATGAAATCTAAAGCATTTTTCATATCAGAATTTTTAATCCCTGTTATATCCATACATCTTTTAGAAATTTTTTTTGCAAGTTTTAATTTAATTAAAGAATAGTATTTGTCTATAATGTTATTATATATATCAACAATACAAATTCCAATTGAAACTAATTCTTGAGGATATTTGGTATCCTTAAAATTATCATATGCATTAAATTCACTATCGTAAAAACAAATATATTTTTGATTTTTAAAAAACTTGTTTTTTTTGTTAAGTTTTGTCATAATTTAATTACCCTTTTTAGTATTATAACAATTTTTAATATTTTTTACAACTTATGGATTTATATGGATAGAGTGATAATTCATTGTGATATGGACAATTACTATGCTTCTGTTGAATGTGTGTTGAATCAAAATTTAAAAAATGTACCAATAGCTGTATGTGGTTCAATAGATGAGAGAAGAGGAATTGTTCTCGCAAGAAACAATTTGGCAAAACTTTGTGGAGTAAAGTCTGCTGAAACAATATGGCAAGCTAAAAAAAAATGTCCTAATCTAACAATTGTTAGTCCACATTTTGAAGAGTATTATAAGTATTCTAAAATGGCTCGTGAAATCTATAGTAGATTTACTGATAAAATTGAGGCAATGGGTCTTGATGAGTGTTGGTTGGATATAAGTAAATTAACTTGCAATTTTTTTGATGGGAAAAAAGTTGCAAATGATATTAAAGGATTAATTAAAAAAGAACTTGGACTAACAATTTCAGTTGGTGTTTCGTTCAATAAAATTTTTTCAAAAATCGCAAGTGATATGAATAAACCAGATGGACTCACTGTCATTTCAAAATCAAATTATAAAAAATTGATATGGAAAAAACCAATTGAAGATTTAATTGGTGTAGGAAAAAATTCTAGTAAATTATTACATAAATATGGCATTAATACTATTGGGGAGTTGGCAATACATCCTGATGATAGTTTAAAGAATATACTGGGAGTTCAAGGGAATAAGCTAAAAGAATTTGCAAATGGCATTGACAATGATATTTTTATCGGTTTTGTCGAAGATACAGATATAAAAAGTGTAGGGCATGGGATGACATTAAAAAGAGATTTAAAAACATATAAAGAAGTTTGGGAGACAATACTTGATTTAACAGAAGATATATCGTATAGATTAAAAAAGAACAAAAAAAGAGCATCTGGGGTGCAAATTCAAATAAAAGATACTAAATTAGTTACCAAAAATTTTCAGATGCAATTTGACAATACAGAACAGAGCAGTTTTAGAATTGCAGAAAAAGCTTTTACATTATTTAAAAAAATGTATAATTATGAATTAAATATTAGAGCAATAACAATACAAGCAATTAATTTAGTTGATGAAGGTAAAATAGAGCAAAAGAGTTTGTTTGCAAGTAAAAATAAAGACAAAATTGAGAAGTTAGAAGAGCATATTGATAAGATTAATGAAAAATATGGAAAAAATATAATTTATAATGCAAATTTTTTAGATGAAAAAAATTAGGAAATCTCTAAATAGTTTATAATTTACCTAAAGTTTTATATGGAAAATTAATAATTTGATAGTTTAAAAATTTTATTTTTAAAACTATTTATTATTAGAAATTGACATTAGTAAATACTAAAAACAGATGGTCCAGAACCTGACATTAGAGAAAGCATGGCACCGTTTTTCATATTTGTTTCTTTTATTTTTTGTATTATCTTGTGTTTTTTTATAGTTATTGCTTCGAGAGAATTAAAACAATTATCAACTACTAATTTAATATTTCCAAGTTTTAATCCATCTAAAATGTTAGTTATATTCTTCTTATGGTCTATGATTAAACTTTCAGCAAATAACTCAAAAATTTTTTTTGTTGATACTCTAATTTGTGGAGTTATTACTTTTATGTTGAATTTAATATTATATGGAATTTCAGTTAAAATTTCCCCTCGTCCTTCACATAAGCAAGGGGATTTTTTTGAAAAAAATGCAATATCTGAACCAAATAAATTTGATATTTTTATTAAATCATCAGTGGATAATTTTAATTTATAAAAATCATTTAAAAATTTGATAGTGTAATAAAAATTTGACGAGCCACCCCCAAGCCCAGCAGATATAGGTATTCTTTTTACAATATTTAAATGAATTTCATCTCTTATATTAAATTCTTTCTTAAAGTATGATATTGCCATATAGCATAAATTTTTATTATTTATTGGTAGGTATGGCTTATTTGAAGTAATTTTAATGTTTTTTAGATAGTCGTCAGTTTTTTGTTTTTTAATATTAAAAAATAAACTGTCATGCAAATCAATTTTTTGCATAACAGTTTTAATTTCGTGATAGCCATCATCTCTTTTTTTTTGGACATCTAAAAATAAATTAATTTTTGCAGGGGAATCGATTTTGTAAATCATAGTTTAAAACTACTCTTCAAGTCTACAATTCTATTGAATACTAAGTTATCCTTAGAACTATCTTTATAGTCAACATTAAAATATCCAGTTCTAATGAATTGAAAAGAATCAAATGCTTTTGCATCTGCCAATTCCTTTTCAATAAAACCATATTTTTTTGTTAAAGAATTTTTATTGTAATTAATAGTGCCATCGGGATTGATTTTACCTTTTTCTTCGTCAACAAGATTTTCAAAAATTCTAAATTCAGCACTTTTTGCAGTTTTTGCATCAACAAAATGAATAGTTCCTTTTACTTTTCTATCAATTACTCTACCATCTTGTTTTGTATTCTCATCAAAAATTGCATATACAGTTTTAACATTTCCAAATTCATCAACTTCATATCTTGTAGCTTTTATATAATATGCTCCCATAAGTCTTACTTCATTTCCTATATAGAGTCTATAATATTTATTTGGTGGATTTATTTGGAAATCCTCTCTTTCAATATATAGTTCATTTGAAAAACTAAATCTATGTATTCCAATAGATTCATTTTCAACATTATATGGAATTTCTAAGTATTCAATTTTGTCAGTAGGATAGTTTTCAATTATTAATTTTATGGGGTCAAGAATTGCCATCATTCTTTTCGTTTTTAATTTTAAATCTTCTCTAATGCAATATTCAAGCAGCTCATAATCACATGATGAATTTGCTTTTGAAATACCTGATAATTCGACAAAATTTTTTAGAGAATTTGGAGTATAACCTCTTCTCTTTAATGCAGAAATAGTCACAAGTCTTGGGTCATCCCAACCATCAACTATTTTTTTATCTACAAGTTCTTTTATGTATCTCTTTCCAGTAATTACATTTGTTAAATATAGTTTTGCAAATTCTATTTGTCTTGGTGGATATTTAAACTCACAATTTTTTACTACCCAGTCATAAAAAGGTCTATGGTCTTCAAATTCCAATGTGCAGAGAGAATGAGATATCCCCTCAATTGCATCCTCGAGAGGATGAGCAAAATCATACATAGGATATATACACCATTTATCTTTTGTGTTGTGATGATTAATTTTTGCAATTCTATAAATCACAGGGTCTCTCATATTTAAATTTGGTGATGACATATCAATTTTTGCTCTTAAAGTTTTTTCACCATTTTCATATTTTCCATTTCGCATTTCTTCAAATAGTTTTAAATTTTCTTCTATACTTCTATCTCTATAAGGGCTATTTTTACCAATACTATTATAATCACCACGATATTTTTTTATTTCATCAGCAGATAAATCACAAACATATGCCAAACCTTTTTTTATTAGCAAAACGGCAAATTCATACATTTTATCAAAATAATTGGAAGCAAATAAAACTTCATTGTTGTAATCAACTCCTAACCAATTCACATCATCAATAATTGATTTTACATATTCTTCATTTTCTTTTTGTGGATTTGTATCATCAAATCTCAAATGGAATTTGCCATTATATTTTTTTGCAATTTGATAATTGTAAATTATACTTTTCGCATGTCCTATGTGCAAATAACCATTTGGTTCAGGTGGAAATCTTGTTACTATTTCTTTATTTTTATTATTTTTTAAATCATTTTCAATTTCAACTTCAATGAAGTTTTTTGATTGTGTATCGCCCATAATTAACCTCAAATTTAAAATATAATTTAATATAGCATATAATTTATAAAATGTATATTGCATTTTATTTTTTTTTTACATATAATGATAAAATAATATATAAATTAAACATATACCTATTGGTAAAATCAACGATAAGAGCAATTATATTAATAGATTTTATACAATTTATTATGGAAGCATAAGGATAACTTTGAGAGTCCTATTAAGTATAAAATTATGTAGAAATCAAAAAAATGCCTAACAATTTATCTAAAGTTTCTTATGGTATTTTCATTATTTAGTCCATTTAGAAATAAAATTTTTAAATTTTAAACTATATTAGAGATTGCCACAATAAATCTTTATAAATAATATTATACAAGGAGAAATATAATAAGTTTTAATTGTAAATTTATTATATAAATATTTTATGAAAAATGATGTAAAAAAATTTTTATTAATTGGCTTCATATTTATATTAATAATTGTAGTAGTAGGAGTCTTACGGCATATGAAGACCCCAAAGAGAAATTTTACTGAAGGTGGATATGAAGAGAGAGAATTAGTTAAAGTTGAAGATTCAAATGAATTAGAAAAAAAGCTGTCAATAAATATAAAAGGGCTTGAAGATAAAAATACAGAAATAAATATAGAAGATAAGAATATAGCAAGGATTGATTATAGTGTTGCAACTATGTCATACACTTTAAAGGCTTCGTCAGATGCAAAAAAGTATTTGGCAAATATTTCGCATACTTGGGGTACCCCAATACTTATGCAATCTGAATGTGAAGATGAAGCAATCATAGATGTTATTGCACAAGTTGCTATTGATAATCCAAAAGTTATGAGAGCTGACTGGTATGATAATGATTTGTATTATTCAATGACAACACAAACTCTGACATCTCGTGAAGAATTTTTACAAGAAATTAATAGATTAATAATTAAAAATCATATAATTTTTGATTATGATGAAGAGAGTTCTTATGAATACGAAACAGAAAGCTATGATGTAAATGCACCAAGTGTAAATGAAAGTGAAGTTAGACCAACAGGAACTGAAAAAAACACAGAGGAATATGTAGAAGAGGCATTTGAATAAGATAAGTTTGGAAAGTGTTAAAAGTAAAATTAATGGATTTTCATTTATGATGAAGTAGTTATAATAGCATTTAATACTATTAGAGATTAATTAATTTTTATAAAAAAAATAATTTATGTTGATGTTCAAGGTATTATTAGGGAATGAAAAATCTTTTTCTATAATAGCATATCCAAAAATTCAATTTTTTGCAATACAATCCAAGATTTTTGAAAATTTTATAGATTTAGAATTATTATAGCATTTAGTAATAATTATATAGCAAGATTTAAATTTAAGAGTAATGTAAATATTGTAATAATCTAAAAAATGATTTTTAAATATGTATTTAAAAAATATTTGTATAATGAAAAAATTATGTTGTTATAGTAAATGTATATATTAAATTTAATTATATAATCTAACTAGAAAAGACTAAAATTGGTTTTTAGTCTTTTTTTATTGTAGTTGTTTTATTAATTAAGCAAATTGAAATATAAATTAAGAGCTTTGATTTAAGTTTTGTAAGTTGCAGTATTAATATTTAATTATAAAAGTATCTCAATAATAATGTTTTTAGATTTATTTATGATTGTTATAATAAATATACATTTTATTAAGAAAAGATAAGAAAGGGCTTTCAATTGAATAATTAGCACTCAACACTTGACAGTGCTAACATTTTGTGATATAATCCTATAAATAAATTAGGAGGTATTAGGTATGAAATTAAAACCATTATTTGATAGAGTTGTTTTAACTCAAAAGAAGCAAGAAGAAAAAACTGCATCTGGAATAGTTTTGCCAGGTGGAGATAAAGAAGTTCCAATGCAGGGAACAATTATTGCTGTAGGACCTGGTGGTGTAGTAGATGGTAAAGAAATAAAAATGGAAGTGTCAGTTGGGCAAAATGTTATATATTCAAAATATTCAGGGACAGAAGTAGAAATAGACAAAGAAAAATATATAATTTTAAAACAAAGCGACATACTTGCAGTTGTAGAATAATAAAATTTGGAGGTAAATAAAATGGCTAAAGAAATTAAATATGGTGTAGATGCAAGAGAGGCATTAAAAAAAGGTGTAGACCAAGTAGTAAAAGCAGTAGGAATTACACTTGGGCCAAAAGGAAGAAATGTAGTAATTGATAAATCTTATGGAGCACCACAAATAATTAATGATGGTGTTTCAATCGCAAAAGAAATAGAGTTAGCAGATGAATTTGAAAATATGGGAGCTCAACTCGTTAGAGAAGTAGCAAGTAAAACAAATGATGTAGCTGGAGATGGGACAACTACTGCTACTGTTCTTGCTGGTGCTATAATACAAGAGGGAATGAAAAATTTGGCAGCAGGTGCTAACCCTATAGTTTTGAGAAAGGGAATAAAAAAAGCAGTTGACACAGCAGTTGAATCAATAAAGAGACAATCAACTCCAATCTCTGGAAAAGATCAGATAGCAAAAGTTGCTGCAATATCTGCAGGAGATGAAGAAGTTGGCAATATGGTTGCTGATGCAATGGATAAAGTTACAAAAGATGGTGTTATAACTATTGAAGAGTCAAAAACTATGAAAACTGAACTTGAACTTGTGCAAGGAATGAAATTTGATAGAGGATACATTAGCCCATATATGTGTACTGATATGGAAAAACTTGAGTGTAATCTTGATAATCCATATATTTTGATAACAGATAAAAAAATATCAAATATACAAGATATACTCCCATTACTTGAGCAAACAAAAAATGAGAGATTGCTTTTAATAGCAGAAGATATAGAAGGTGAAGCACTCACAACTTTGATTTTAAATAGAATTAGAGGAATATTAAATGTCTGTGCTGTAAAAGCACCAGGATATGGTGATAGAAGAAAAGAGATGTTGCAAGACATAGCAGTTTTAACTGGCGGGCAGGTTATATCTGATGAAGTGGGACTTGAATTAAAGAATGCAAATATTGATATATGTGGTAGATCAAAATCAGTAAAAATCACAAAAGATGATACAATAATAGTTGATGGACTTGGTGACAAACAAATGATAAAGGATAGAATAGGTCAAATAAGAGCACAGATTCAAAATACAACATCAGAATTTGATAAAGAAAAATTACAAGAGAGACTTGCTAAATTAGCAGGTGGTGTAGCAGTTATAAAAGTAGGTGCTACTACGGAAACTGAAATGAAGGAAGCAAAGCTTAGAATGGAAGATGCATTAAATGCTACAAGGGCAGCTGTCGAAGAAGGTATAGTTCCGGGTGGTGGTTCAACATATATACATGCTATGAATGAAGTTTCAAAAGTAATAGAAAAACTTGAAGGGGATGAAAAAACTGGTGCTTGTATAGTTCTAAAATCACTTGAAGCACCATTAAAAACTATTGCAAATAATGCTGGACTTGATGGTTCTGTTATTGTTGAGAGAGTTAAAAATGAAAAAGAGGGAATAGGATTTGATGCTTATAAAGAGGAATATGTAGATATGGTTAAAGCAGGTATCCTTGATCCAGCAAAAGTGACAAGGTCTGCTCTTCAAAATGCAGCTTCAATTGGCTCATCACTTCTCACAACAGAATCTGTTCTTGCAAATATAAAAGAAAAGGAAACACCAATGCCACAAGGTGGTATGGGTGGAATGGGAATGATGTAAAGCTTTTAAAAATCCAATATTTATATATTGGATTTTTTTATATATTGATATATAATACTATTATGATTTTTAAATTTTGGAGGTAAATATGATTATATATTATTCAATGATATTAATTGTTGTTTTTTTTATATTTGTTTTGCCAAATGTAATAATTGTTCCAGAAAATACTGAATTTGTAATTGAACAATTGGGGAAATATCATAAAACTTTGAAGGCAGGTATACACATAAAGTTGCCTTTGATACAGTCAATAAGAAGTAGAGTGAGTTTGAAGGAACATGTTCACGATTTTCCACCACAATCTGTTATTACTCAGGATAATGTCACAATGATGATAGATAGTGTAGTTTATTGTAAGGTTTTTGATGCCTATAAAAACACATATATGATAGCAAATCCAGTAGATGCGATAGGGAAAATTACAGCAACTACACTTAGA
Source organism: uncultured Lachnospiraceae bacterium (assembly GCA_946403075.1). Taxonomy (GTDB): domain Bacteria; phylum Bacillota; class Clostridia; order Lachnospirales; family Lachnospiraceae; genus UBA3633. The sequence goes on from CAMIYN010000011.1 coordinate 28,994, forward strand.
AATATTGTAGGAACCTTAACACTTGATGAATTACTTACAGCAAGAGATAAAATCAATAGTGAACTATTACTTGAAGTTGATAAAGCAACTGATGTATGGGGGATAGACATTACAAGAATAGAAGTTCAAAATATAACCCCACCTGCTGAAATTAAAGCGGCTATGGATAAGCAGATGATAGCGGAGAGAAATAAGAGAGCAACTATTTTAGAAGCTCAAGCTACAAAGGAAAAAGCTATAACAGAGGCAGAAGGCAGAAAAAATGCAATGTTAATGGAGGCAGAGGCTAAAGCAAAATCAATAGAACTTGTTGCAAAAGCTGAAGCCGAAGCAATTAAGAAAATCAATGAACAAAACCCAAGTGATGAATATATAAAATTGGAAGCAATAAAGAGTTTAAAGGATTTAGCGAAGGGACAAGCAACAAAAATTATTGTTCCAAGTGATGTTGCAAGTATAACAAGCAATATATTAGCAATAAAAGAGAGTATAAAGTAAATTTGGAGATGGGAATGAGAAGAAATATTTTTTTAGTTTTAATATGTATGTTATTTGTGTCTTGCAGCAGTGTGGGGGAAAGTAATGATATAAAAATAGATTCTATTAAATTAGATGTAAAAGTGGAAAACAATAAATCTATATTAAATGGAAAGTATTGTAAGATAGTATTGCCAGAACAATATAAAATAGAAAAAGAGAATTTGTATAGTAATATTGATGTTTTAAATTCACAATTTGAAAAAAATGCAGCACGGTTTGTTGATACAGCTAAAAGTGATTATGCTATTATGAGTGATAGTGAAAAAGATAATTTTTTATATGAATATAGTGAAGAAGGGGATATAATCACAAATAATGAAAGTGTTTTATCAATTCTTACTAATACATATATTGACACTATGGGGGCACATGGTGGAACTATTATTAAATGTTATAATTATGATATGATTAATGGTCAAAAGATAAAATTATCAAATATAATATTAGATAGTAATGGTATAAAGAATTTAATAATAAATAAACTTAATAGCGATGAATATAGTGAATTTACTTTTTTTGATGATTATAAAAATATAATTGATAATTTTTTTGATTTTTCAAAAAATGATTATAATTTGCAATTTAATATTCTTGATGATGGTATTAATTTTATTTTTAATCAATATGATATAGCAGCATATTCTGAGGGAATAATAACTGTGAGTTTTGATGTAAATGAGATAAAGGATAAAATTTCTGGGTATTATTGGGAATAGAGTATTAGAATAGAATTAATTAGAGATTGACTTAAATTGAACTTATTTTGGAGGGGCAATGAAAGATTTGCAATATCCTTTTAATGCAGATTATATTTTATCAAATAAAAAGAAAATAAAAAGAGAACTTTTATTAGAAAAGGACTTAATGATAAAAAAAAACATAGCAATTTTAGGTGGTTTTACTACCAAGGATATAACATTAACTCTTGAATTGTTTTTACTTGATAATAAAATTAATCCTTGTTTTTATGAATCTGAATATAATAAGTATTATGAAGATGCAATATTTGAAAACGAGGAGCTTGATAAATTCAAACCTGATATAATATATATATGTACATCCAATAGAAATATTGATAGATTTCCAACACTAAAAAATTCTATAAACGACATAGATAATATGTTGGATGAGCAGTATAAAAAATATGAGAGCATATGGGAAAGTATAGAAAAAAAATATAATTGTGTAATTATTCAAAATAATTTTGAAATGCCATTTTATAGATTGTTGGGGAATTTGGATGCAGTAAGTCCTTATGGGAAAACTAACTTCATTTCAAGATTAAATAATAAATTTTATGAATATGCAAATAAACATAATAATTTTTTTATATGTGATTTAAACTATATATCTGCTGATTTTGGGTTAGATAGATGGTATAATATGTCTCATTACTATATGTATAAATATGCTATGAGTGTACAGGCTATACCTTATCTATCTTTTAATGTTTCAAATATTATAAAATCAATATACGGAAAAAACAAAAAAGGATTTGTATTAGATTTAGATAATACTTTATGGGGTGGGGTTATTGGAGATGATGGTATTGAAAATATATTGCTTGGAAAAGAAGTGGCAGAGGGTGAAGCATATATTGAATTTCAAAAATATTTAAAAGAACATAAAGATTTAGGTATAGTATTAAATATAAATTCAAAAAATGATGAGAGCAATGCATATCTTGGATTATCCCATCCCAATTCAATTCTTAAAAAAGATGATTTCATAGAGATAATTGCAAATTGGGATTCAAAAGATAGAAATTTTATTGAGATTTCTAATAATCTCTCTCTTGGTGCAGATAGTTTGCTATTTATAGATGATAATAAATTTGAGAGACACATTGTAGAAGAGCAATTAAAAGGTGTAATAGCTCCTGAAATAAGTGATGTGTCTGATTATATTAAAATAATTGATAGGGGTGGATATTTTGAGAGTACAGTAATATCAAGTGAGGATACAAAAAGAGTAGATATGTATAGAGAAAATGCTGAGAGAACTAAATTTAAATCTCAATTTAGAAATTATAGTGAATTTTTATTATCGTTAGAGATGAAATCTGAAATCAAAAGTTTTGATTTAATACACTTGGCAAGAATTACACAACTAATTAATAAATCAAACCAATTTAATTTGACAACCCAAAGATTTACTCAATTAGAGATTGAAGATATAAGAAGTAATAATGAGTATATAACACTATATGGAGATCTAAAAGATAAGTTTGGAGATAATGGTATAGTATCAGTTCTAATAGGTAAAATTGAAAAAAACCAATGTCATATTATATTGTGGATTATGTCTTGTAGAGTATTAAAAAGAGATATGGAATATGCAATGATGGATGAAATTGTAAAAAAGTGTAGAGAAAAAAATATAAATGAAATATATGGATATTTCTATCCTACAACAAAAAATTCTATTGTAAGTGATTTTTATGACAAAATGGGATTTTCTTTGATTAACGAAGATGATGAAGGAAACAAAACATATAAATTTTTTATAGATGATAAGTATAAAGAAAAAAATAAAATAATTTTAATTACAACTAGTAGCAGTGAAAAGAAATAGTAGTGGTAAATATCAAAAGTAGTGTAGGGGTTATGTATGATGTGTTTTTTGACTAGTAGGAGTATTGCGAGCCTGTTTGCATATTTTAAATAAATAATTAAAAGTGTTAAAATTGTTGATATTAAAGAATTAATAAAATGTAAATTTTAGAGGGAATATGGGAAATATAGAAAATACTATTATATGTGGGGATTGTATTGAAGAATTAAAAAAACTTAAAAATGAAAGTGTGGATTTAATTTTTGCTGATCCTCCATATTTTATGCAAACAGAAGGAGAGTTATTAAGAACCAATGGAACAAAGTTTTTAGGTGTCGAAGATTTGTGGGATAAATTTGATTCCTATGATGAGTATGACAATTTTTGCTTTAATTGGTTAAAAGAATGTAAACGAGTGATGAAAAAAAATGCAAGCATATGGGTTATTGGTTCATTTCAAAATATATATCGAATAGGTTTTATTATGCAAAATTTAGGTTTTTGGATACTTAATGATGTAGTGTGGAGTAAACCAAATGCAGTGCCAAATTTTTCAGGAACACGATTTCAAAATAGTCACGAGACGCTGCTTTGGTGCACTAAAAGTAAAAATTCAAAATATACATTTAATTATAAAACAATGAAATATTTAAATGGAAATAAACAAGATAAATCTGTTTGGGATATTTCTATTTGTATAGGAAGTGAACGAATTAAAGGAAGTGATGGGAAAAAAGTACATAGTACACAAAAACCAGAAAAATTATTATATAAAATTATATTGTCATCAAGTAAATTAAATGATATTGTGTTAGATCCTTTTTTTGGGACAGGAACTACTGGTGCTGTAGCAAAAAAATTGGGAAGAAAATATATAGGAATTGAAAAAGAAAAAAAATATATTGATGTTGCAAAAATGAGAATTAAAAAAATAAAATGTGAGCCAAATGAAATTGAGAAATTATCTATGGAAATAAAACCACCAAAAGTTGGAATTTTAAAACTTATTGATAATAATTATTTAAAGGTGGGTGAAAATTTATATAGTAAAGATGAAAATAAAATTTGTAAATTATTAAAAAATGGGTATGTGACAGATGGGATAGATGAGCTTTCAATACACAAAATGAGTGCAAAATTTTTATCAACTAATAATCATAATGGTTGGGATTATTTTTATGTAAAAAGATTAAATAAACTTGTCAGTATTGATACATTTAGATATGAATTTATGGAGAATTCAATATGATTTCAAAACGAATTCAAAAATTAATTTATTTAACAATTGATAATATGTTACAAAATTCAACATCTGAGATTAAATTAAGGGAATTGATAAAAAAACATAATCAGAAAATTCATTTTATGCCAAAAAAATATAGAGTCTTTGGTGGACTTTTACAAAGTTTAAATATTCAATTTGGAAATTTTATCGAACAACTTATGACTTCGATTATTGCTGATGATAGTAGATATGAGATAATTGATTTTTATAGTGGAAAGAAAAATAATGTATTTGAATTATCAGAGCAAAATGATATTTTAATAGATAGTTATATTAGTATGTGTCAAATAAATGATAATATTGATTTGAATTTGGAATTTAAAAAACTGCAAAAAGATATAATTGTAAATAGAAATGGTAAAAGTCACATATTTAAGCATGATATAGATTTGTTGTTTAAAAACAAATCAAATGGTATTATTTATTATTTAGAAATGAAGTATAATGATGACCATGATACTGGGAAATTTATTGACATAAATAGAAAATTTATAAAAACATATGCTTATTTAGTAAAAGAATTAGATATTAAGAATTTGAATCAACTTGTGCCTATACTATTTTATTTTACAAATAAGAAAATGAAAGGAAATATTTATATACCAGAGAGTTCAAATATATATAGAGGAAAAAGATTTTTTGAAGAATTTTTAGATATAAAGTATGATGAATTAGATAATTTTTTACTAAATTTTTCAGAAAGTGAAGAAATAATTAAAAAATTTGATAATTTATATAATGGGATTATGGATTTCTAATATATAATTTTTTATTATGTGCATTCAAGTATTTTTTGAATTTATTAAGAATATATAAGCTTTGTATGTGTGAGACTTGCACTCTATCAAATTGGTACAGACAAACTACAACTTTATGATATATATAGATGTATAAATCTATTTGATCCTAATATAAATGCTATGTTAATCTCATAATGAAAATTTATTGACATTTTTCTAATATATGGTATTGTTTTAGTGTTGAACTGTATGAAAGTTCTTGGTTCAACATAGTGAGCATGAACACTTTTAACATTTTTTATTTAAGGGTTTTGATGAAAACATTATATCTATTGTTTTGCATAATCAAAATGATGCCATTGCTCTTCAAATATTTAAATTTAATAATGAATTATATAGATATGGTCTATATAATAATTTAATTCATATGAAGTCACTGATAGGAAAAGAAGATATCTATAATGGTATGTATCCTAAAAATAGAAGAGGTATATTTTCAAAGTTTAATTTCTTCATTAAGCATAAAAGTTGAATAAAAAAAGGATAAAAATGGATAATTTTAAGAACAATATAATATTTTATAAAGATGAGCTAGGTAATATTAATTTTGAAGTTTTTATTTCAGATGATGATATTTGGTTAACTGAAAATCAGTTGGCAGAAATCTATCAGACAACAAGGCAAAATGTTAATTTACATATAAAAAATATATATAATGATAAAGAATTAGATGAAAGTCGAACTTGCAAGGATTTCTTGCAAGTTCGAAAAGAAGGCAGTAGAGAAGTTAAAAGGGATATTTCTCATTATAATCTTGATGTTTTAATAGCTTTAGGGTATAAAGTTCAGTCAGACATTGCCATTAGATTTAGATCATGGGCTACTAATAGGCTTCATGAATATATACAGAAGGGATATTCTTTGGATGATGAAAGATTGAAACAGGGTGGAAATAGATATTTTAAAGAATTATTGCAAAGAATAAGAGATATTCGTTCGTCTGAAAGAAACTTTTATCAGCAAGTGACTGATATATATGCAACAAGTGTTGACTATGACCCAAGATCTGAACTAACAAAAGAGTTTTTTGCAACAGTTCAAAATAAATTACATTATGCTGTTCATGAGCATACAGCAGCAGAAGTAATATATGAAAGAGTTGATAATAAAAAACCATTTGTTGGGATGACGAGTTTTAAAGGAAATTATGTTATAAAAAGTGATGTTAAAATTGCAAAAAATTATTTATCAGAGAAAGAGCTTATAGCATTAAATTTATTTGTATCGTTATTTTTAGATTATGCTGAATTACAAGCAATTGATGAGAGACCAATGACTATGAGAGATTGGATAAATGAATTAGATAATCAAATTATTATGAATAAAAAGAAGTTGCTTAAAGGTAATGGAAAAGTAAGTCACGAAGAAGCAATAGAAAAGGCTGAAAAAGAATATGAAATATATAGGAAAAGAGAAATGAAGAGATTTGTTAGTGATTATGATAATTTTAAATTACTTGACAATAAAACAAGGAATAAGAGTAGAGAATGATTTTAAGTAGAGAAATAATTGAGATATGATACAAACAAGAAAAAACTAATCAATTTGTAAAATTATAAATTTTTAAAAATAATATTAAAGGAAGATGAGATACAAAATAGTATTAATCGTGGCAATCCTAATGATGATATTAAATCTGCGGGAAATGCTATATGTGATAGAGTGAAAAAGAAGTTAAACTTAACAAATTGCGGAAATAATGGAACTACAATAATGAGGGATACATTATCAAAACTTATAACACCTGAAACCGAAGTATATAAACAACTAAAAAGTGACATATTTGGTTAAAAAGCATACTTTTTAATGATGAAATAAAGTTTGGCAATAAAATAAAAAAGTTTATGAATGAAATGGAGATACAGTATGAGTTTTTAGAGAATTGATATGTATTTATAAAAGATATTAAGCAAATATGACAACCAATATAGACAATATCATATTGTGATTAAAGTTTTTGATGATAAATTCAAGCTTGCTAATAAGTGGGTAAAAACTAAACTATCAGATATTTTAAAAGAGAGAAAACAATATGCACAAAAAAGGTTCAAAATGGACTAATGTCACACTATCAAAAGAAGGTGTGGTTGACAAAACAGATAGATACAATAAAAATTTTTTATATGGAGGGGAAATATGAGTAGAGAAATAGTATATGAAAAATTAAATAATATTTTTAGAGAAATTTTTGATAATGATAGCATAGTGATAACTGATAATACAGTAGCAGATGATATTGAAGGTTGGGATTCACTCGAACATATAAATTTGATTACTGCAATAGAGGATGATTTTAATATTAAATTTACTATGAGAGAACTCTCAAATATGAAAAAAGTTGGAGATATGGTTGATTTGATATTATCAAAATAATTATGAAGAAAATTTTAATAACAGGACAAAATAGTTATATAGGCAATAGTTTTAAAAATTATTGTGAAAAAAAATATGGAGATAAATTTAAAATTGATACTATAAGTTTTAGGTTTATAAATCCTTTTGATTTTGATTTTAAGACATATGACATAGTTTTATGTGTTACAGGTATCGCACATGATACAAATATTAATAATAAAGAAAAAAATAATGAGTATAAAAGTGTAAATGTTGAATTAGTAAAAAAAATTGCCGAGAAATCAAAATTAGATTCCGTTAAAGATTTTATTTTTTTATCATCTATAATAGTTTATGGAACAAAAAATAATTTTTTGAAGCGAAAAATTATTAATTTTAATACTTCCCCTAATCCCACATCAATTTATGGAAAAAGTAAATTAGATGCTGAATTAGAAATTTTAAAAATATATAGTGATGCAAAAATTTTGAGACTTCCAATGGTGTATGGCAAAAATTCAAAAGGAAATTTCAATCAGTTGATTAAATTTGCAAAGTTTTTGCCATTTTTCCCAAAAGTAGATAATAAAAAATCAGTGATTTATATTGATAATTTGTGTGAGTTTTTAGTCATCTGTATAGAAAAAAAAATAAATGGAATATTATTTCCACAAAATATTGAGTATTTTAACACTTCAAATACTGTTAAGTTGATAAAAAGATTTATTAATAATAAAAATTTTTTACCAATACTTATACCATCAAAACTAATACTATTATTAATGAGTCCATTTTTTGATAAAATAGATAAAGCATTTGGAAGTGTAATTTACGATAAGTCACTTAGCGATATAGGGTTTAATTATAACATTGTTAATTTTGTTGATAGTATAAAAAAAACGGTAGGTAAAGAATAAATGTATAAGAAATATATAAAAAGAGTTTTAGATTTATTGATTTCTGTTTTATTTATTATTTTATTTTTTTGGTTATACATAATTATTGCAATTTGTATTAAGATTGATTCAAAAGGTTCAATACTATTTATACAAGATAGAGTAGGGATTAATAATAAAATTTTTAAGATATATAAATTTAGGACAATGAAAACCACTGCTCCTAAAAATTCACCAACACATTTACTAAAAAACAGTGATGATTATATAACAAAGGTAGGTGCGATTTTACGAAAAACTTCTCTTGATGAGTTGCCACAGTTTATAAATGTGATAAAATCTGATATGAGTATAATAGGTCCAAGACCCGCACTTTTTAATCAATATGATTTGATTGAAGGGAGAAAAAAATTTGGAGTTGATACAGTGAGACCTGGAATAACTGGTTTGTCCCAAGTCAGTGGAAGAGATGAACTTGGTATTGATAAAAAAATCGAATATGATTATTTATATGTAAAAAATTTAAGTTTTATTAATGATTTTAAAATTTTAATAAAAACTTTTTTTGTTGTGTTTTCACATAAAGGAATTAGAGAGGGGGCATAGTATAAATATAGAATTTTTGAAAGATAAATTGAAAGATTTTTATGATGATAAAACATTGGTAAAAATTATTGATGGACTTTTGGTAGATAAATTTGTGAGTTTTAGGACAAATTTTATAAATTCAACAGATGAATATGTAGCCTGTGAATTAGAAAAAAATAATTTAAAATTTAAAAAACTAAATTTAAAAGATGAATTACAAAAAAGGGGTTATGATTTAAGAGAGTATATAGATTTTTTTGATTTTCAATTTTTTATCTTGGAAAATAGAAATGATTATAATAAATTAATTCTTTTAGATATTTATAAAAATGGATTTATATATTTACAAAATCCATCAACATTTATTCCAGTTATTTTAATGGATTTAAAAGATAGTGATAATATACTTGATATGTGTGCTGCACCTGGTGGGAAATCACTTTTTATAAAAAGTTTAAAAAAAAATAAAACTAATTTGACTTCTGTAGATTTTAATAAATTAAGATACGAAAAAATGTTATATAATTTTAAAATGCAAAATGCAAATATTTATACAATAAATAAATCTGCATTGGATTTAGATGATAATTTAAAATTTGATAAAGTCTTGCTTGATGCTCCTTGTAGTGGTTCTGGGATATTGGACTTAAATAATAATGATATTCACAAATATTTTAATGATATTTTAATAAATAAATCAATTGACCGCCAAAAAAAATTATTTAGAAAGGCTACTAAGCTTACAAAAAATGTATTGGTGTATTCTACTTGTTCTATATTAAATACTGAAAATGAAGAAATAGTAAAAAGTTTTAAAAATAAACAGGTCTTTAATCTAAAAATATATCCAGATAATCTATTTGAAGGTTTTTTTGTTAGTAAATTTATATTTTAAGTATTCTTAGTATTAAAGATTATAAAAAAATTATAATTTTTTATTGATAATAAAAGCATAAATCAAAGTATGGTTGCAATAATTATTTATTCGTGTTAAAATAACAAATCACAATTTGAAAGGAGAAGTATATAAAAATTATGAAAAAAATATTGTCAATAATTTTTGCAATATCTATTATATTTGCATTAGCATCTTGTAAAGGGACAACTAATCCACAAGATGAATTGGTTACCCCAATTCTTGATGAAGACGATGGACCTGCAATGAATTCTTATGTTTTAGAAAATTATGAATTCAATAATAATGATTTATTAGGAAGAGGTGAACCTGTGAATGTTGAAATCAGTGTAAAAGATTATGGTAAAATTGTAGTAGAATTAAATGAAAAAGTTGCACCAAGAACTGTAGATAATTTTGTAACATTAGTCAAAGAAAAATTTTACGATGGACTTACTTTTCATAGAATTATAAGTGGTTTTATGATACAAGGTGGGGATCCAAATGGTGATGGTTCAGGTGGCAGTGGAATGAATATAATAGGTGAATTTTCTGATAATGGATTTCCTAATGATTTATCACATAAGAGAGGTGTGATTTCTATGGCAAGGGCGATGGATCCTAATAGTGCAAGTTCACAGTTTTTTATTTGCCATCAAGATGCAGAATATTTAGACGGACAGTATGCAACTTTTGGTGTTGTGACAAGTGGAATGGATGTAGTAGATAAGATTTGTGATACAGTGGAAAATGATGGGGGGAATGGTTCTGTTGCCAAAGAAAATCAGCCAATAATTGAGTATATTAAAATATTAGAATAATAGTGCGAGAAGAAATTTTTGATATACAAAAAGGAATATTGATGTTTTTTGTTATGATTAGTCATAGTGTGGGTTATTTTTTACATATTCACAGTATGACTATTTTTTCTTTTTTGATTATATCTGGTTATTTTGATGATGTAAAAAAGTCTAAAAACTTTATCTCAATTTTTAAAAAGAGATTTTTAGGTATTATGTGTCCTTATTTTATATTTGAGTTTATTACTTTCCCATTTTTTTTACATGGAAAGAGTATGGCAGATATAAATTATTTCATAAGGTATATATTTAATGGAATTGGACCTCAAGAATTATTAATGAATTTTCCATTATGGTTTTTGCCTTATTTTTTTTCTGTAATGGTGATTTATGACACAGTATATTTATTTTCTAGTAAGTTGTGTGATAAATTAAAATTAAAGAATAAATATTTAATTGATGCTATTTCATTTTTATTTATAATAATCTTAATTTCATTTTCGTATGTATATGTATTAGTTTTTAATAAAAAAAAATTATTATTTAATATAGATTTTGCTTGTATGTCAATTATTTTTCCATTTGTAGGGAAATTAATAAAAGATAATAAAAACTTAATTAAAAATAAATTTGAAGTTAATATAAAAAATAAAATGATAAAGAATATTATATTTAGTTTGTTTATTATTTTTATTATAGTTTTATGGTGGATATTGTCAATTATAAATGGGCATATAGATTTGGTTTATAGAGTTTTTGGAAAGAATTTAATTATGCTATATATAAATGCTATTTTCGGGTATGTTTCACTTTATGGTTTTTCTATGTTTATATTAAAGATTAAATCTATAAATAGTCTTTTTGAATTTGTAGGAAAAAATAGTATGGATATTATGGCATATCATATACCTGCAACCATTGTCCTCCCAATTACAAATTTTATTTTTCCAGCATTTTTGGTTAGTAAAATATATCAAAATCAATATTTTTATAATATATTCATAGTATCGTTTATGGTTGTATTTTCGTTTTTTATGAAAACCATAGTAGATAGTATAAAATTTATAATGTTAAAAAAGAGGGAAGTATGAAAAGGGAAAAATTCATAACTCTTGACATATTAAAATTTTTTGCAATGATTGTTGTTTTTTTATTTCACTTTTTTTTTGAAGGACAAAAGTTTTTATATATTGATTTTACTAAACAACTTTCTTTTTTGTCAAATGGATTTATTAGTATGGGGGTTTTGGTAAATGTTTTATTTTTTATGATTTCTGGATTTTTATTATCATTACATTATGATGGAGATATAAAAAAATTTTACAAAAAAAGAATAATAAAAATTTTAATACCTTATTACATTTTATATATTATTTTATACTTAAAAAATGCTTATTTTTCAAAAAAAATATTATTGTTTTCAATATTAGAAGCACCCCAATTAATTTTTACTATTTTAGGCATTGATACATATTTATCTTTTTTGGGTTTTAAAACTCTATCAATGGGAATAGGAGAGTGGTTTTTGGGTTGTTTGATAGTTTATTATTTTTTATTTCCATTTTTATATAAATATAAAAAATGCGATAAAATTAAAATTGAAATACTTGTTATAATTTATTTTGTTTTGACGAAGTTTAACTTTATGCAAATTCCTATAAATCAAAATATATTAATTAATATATTTAATTTTTATGCAGGGATATTGATTTTTGATTATTATAAAAACAATATAAAAGAAGGTGGTGATAAAGATTTAAAAAAAATAGAACTAAGCTTAATAGTTAGTTTTATATTTTTTATATTAATAATATTTTTTGGAGAAGTAGTAGATTTAATTTTAAATTTCACAAGGCAGTTTTCTATCTTTAAGAGAAATTATGTAAGAGTTGAAGAAATTATAAATCCTATGTTGGTTGCGAGTTCTTTTTCAGTAATATTAATTCTCTTTTGTATATGTATAGAAAGTTTAAAAAAAGAGATTTTAAATTTTGCAAGCCTTAAAAAAATTGTTAATTGGTTTAATAATTATTTTTATAATATTTTCTTAACTCATCATATAGTCATAATAACTATATATAGTCAGTTTATTAAATATAATGTTAAGTTTAACTTTATTGCGAGATATGGGTTAAATAGTGTTTTAATTATTTTATGTATAATAGATATAATAGGGACAGCTTTATTTTCGATTTTTATAAAAAATATAGAAATAATAGTGTTTAAATTATTAAAGAGTAAAGAAATTACAAATCATATAAAAGTATGAAAAATGTATATTATTAGAGGTTGTTTAAATATTTTATCTACAAAAGATTGACTTTATCCTTTATCGGATTAATGTTGACTAATTTTATAAAATTTCATATAATTTATATATTAAACTAATGATACCTATTATGAGTGGTGGTTTTGAAAATTTTAATACTAGCTAGAAGTTGTAGTTTTTAAATTCTAGGCAAGAGAAATCTTGTCTATTATTATAATTTTTATAAAATCAAAATAAGAATTATATGTAATAATTCAGACACTTAAATTAATAATTAAAATTTTTTGAAAGTAAATAGAAAAATTTATACTTATAAGTAAGGATTGCAATAAGATTTAATAAATTTTAAATTAAACATTTATTTTAGCAAAATAAATAAATTCATATTGAAGATTGAGAGATGTTATGGAATTAGAAAAAAAATATAACCCAAAAGATATTGAAGAAAAAATTTATAAAAAATGGATTGATAATAATTGTTTTGATGCAAAACCAAATAAAGACAAAAAACCTTTTACAATTATTATGCCCCCACCAAATGTAACAGGGAAATTACATATGGGGCATGCTCTTGATATTTCTATCCAAGATGCAATTATTAGATATAAAAGGATGAGTGGATTTGAAGCACTTTGGCAACCTGGCACAGATCATGCTGCAATTTCTACTGAGATAAAAGTTATAGAACATCTTAAAAAAAATGGGATAGATAAATATGAACTTGGTAGAGATGGTTTCTTGGAAAAGGCTTGGGAATGGAAGAATAAATATGAAAACAATATAATAGAACAACAAAAGAGACTTGGTGCATCTTGTGATTGGAAAAAATTAAGATTTACTATGGATGAGGGTTGCAGTGAGGCTGTCTTACTTGCATTTAAAAATCTTTATGACAAAGGATTAATATATAAAGGGAATAAAATAGTCAACTGGTGTCCTAATTGTAAAACATCAATTTCTGATGCTGAAGTAGTATATGAAGAACAAAAGAGTTTTTTGTATTATATAAGATATTATTTTGAAAATGATAATAAAAATTATATAGTTGTCGCTACAACGAGACCAGAAACGATGTTTGGAGATACTGCTGTTTGTGTGAATCCTGATGATGATAGATATAAAGATATTGTAGGGAAAAATCTTGTTTTGCCAATTATAGGTAGAATTATTCCTATAATTTCTGATTCATATGTTGATAAAGAATTTGGAACAGGGATAGTTAAAATAACTCCATCCCATGATGTAAATGATTATGAAGTTGGCATTAGACACAATTTGGAATGTATAAATGTAATATCAGATGATGGAAAAATTGTTTTAAAAAATACTATATATGATGGAATGGATAGATTTGAAGCAAGGAAATTAGTAATTGATGAGTTAAAGAAAAATAGTTTTATTGAGAAAATTGAAGAATATACACATAATGTTGGGGTGCATGACAAGTGTGGTTCTGTAGTCGAACCATTGATAAAATCTCAGTGGTTCGTAAAAATGAAGCCTCTGGCAGAACTCGCTATTAAGGCACTTGAGACAAAAGATTTAACTTTTATTCCCGATAATTATAAAAATACTTATTTACATTGGCTAAACAATATTAGAGATTGGTGTATATCAAGGCAGATATGGTGGGGACATCGTATACCAGTTTTTTATTGTAGGGATTGTGGGCATATAACTGTTTCAAGTAAAAAGGTTGAATTTTGTGAAAAGTGTAATAGCGAAAATATTTATCAAGATGAAGATACATTGGATACTTGGTTTTCTTCTGCACTTTGGCCTTTTTCAACTTTGGGATGGCCCAAAGAGACAGAAGAATATAAATATTTTTACCCAACAAATGTGTTAGTCACTGCTTATGATATAATTTTTTTCTGGGTTATAAGGATGGTATTTAGTGGGATAGAGCATACAGGAAAATGTCCTTTTAATGAAGTTTTAATACACGGAATAGTAAGAGATGAACTTGGGAGAAAAATGTCAAAATCTTTGGGGAATGGGATAGATCCACTTGATGTTGTAGAAAAATATGGTGCAGATGCTCTCAGACTTTCTTTGTTAATAGGTAATGCACCTGGAAATGATATGAGATATTTTGATGAGAGGGTTGAGTCGTCAAGGAATTTTTTAAATAAAGTTTGGAATGCAACAAGATTTATTATTAAATCAAATGAAATAAGTTTTGATTTAAAAATAGATGTATCTGATTTGAAAATTGAAGATAAATGGATTTTAACTTCGTTGAATAATTTAATTGTAGAAGTAATAAACAATATGGATAAGTATGAATTTGGAATAGCTTTATCAAAAATTCAAAAATTTATATGGGAAGATTTTTGCGATTGGTACATAGAATTAGTAAAGTATAGAATTTATAGTGAAGATAAATTAGAAAAAGAAAATGTAGGCAAAGTTTTAAAATTAGTTTTAATTTCGAGTATTAAGCTTTTACATCCATTTGCTCCGTTTATTACAGAAGAAATTTATGAAATATTTTATCCAGATAAACTTTTGATTATTCAAGAATATCCAAAATATGAAAAGGAACATATTTTTAATGATGATTTTAATAATATGCAATTTATTAAAGATATTATTAGGGGTATAAGAAATAGAAGAGCAGAGTTAAATGTTCCAAATTCTAAAAAAACAAATTTGATTTTTTTGGTTGAAAATGATACAATTTACAATGTTATAAATTCTTTTGAAGTTCATTTTAAGAATTTTTGTAGTGCAGATAAGATTGAAATATTTAAAAATGATAAGAGTTTTTTGAGTAAAAATGATATTTCTAAATATATTCAATTGGTCTTTAATAATTGTGTTTTATATATTCCACTATATGAATTGGTAGATAGGGACAAAGAAATTGAAAGATTAGAAAAAGAAAAAAAAAATAATCAATTTGAACTTGATAGGGCAACTTCTCTTGTAAACAATGAAAATTTTGTTTCAAAAGCTCCAAAAGATAAAATTGAAAAAGAGAAAGAAAAAATTAATAAGTATTTTTCAATTATTAAGGAGTTAAAGGAAAAGCTTGAACAATTTAAAAATAATTAATTTTTTTCTTATTGACTTTTTTTAATAATAATAGTAATATATTAAGGTTGCAATATGGTGGGTGTAGCGCAGTTGGTTAGAGCGCCAGATTGTGGATCTGGAGGTCGTGGGTTCAAGTCCCATTATCCACCCTCTGGCAATATTGGGCCATAGCCAAGCGGTAAGGCACAGGACTTTGACTCCTGCACTCGATGGTTCAAATCCATCTGGCCCAGTTTGTGGCACTAGCTCAGTTGGTAGAGCACTTGACTTTTAATCAAGTTGTCGGGGGTTCGATTCCCCCGTGCCACATTTTTTGCAGGTGTGGTGGAATTGGCAGACACGCCAGATTTAGGTTCTGGTGCGAAAG
>CAMIYN010000012.1 GCA_946403075.1 uncultured Lachnospiraceae bacterium
ATTCCTAGTTTTAAACCATTTGGAAAATATTTTAACACAATTTTATGATTTCCCTTTTTTATATCAAATCCCAAAAAACAATCAAAAATTTTTTTCTTATTTACTTTTTCTTCATCTACAAAAATATCCCAACTATCATCATATATTAATGAAAGAAAACAGCTTCCATCAATTTTTGAAGTCAAATCATATGATATATTAGTGTCGTTAAAAAAATTAATCTGAAAATCGCTATACTCAAGTATTTTTTGATTCACTTTTTTGAAATTTTCAAAATTAAATCTAAACACTTCAATCAATAATTCATTATCATTATAATCATTTCTAACTTCAAATTCTTCACCCTCTTTTAAATATCCAAGTTCAATCAAATAACCTCTGTTCAGATTTTTATATGTTTTTGTTGTTGTTGGATAATGAATAGATACTTCTTCTATACTTTTATCTCTAACAAACATATAATAATCACCAGGCATATTAATTTTGAAGTTTGCAATTTTACTATTGATGTCTACATTTATTTTTTCGAGCATAGGGCTTAAATCTAATGACCTTGCAAAATTATTTTGAACCGTTGCTGGATTTGCAGAATCATACACATACTTATCTAAAAAATCATTTTCAAGAACAAAAGAAAGTGGTAGAGTATCAATATTTTCATATAAATATTGATTATCTGTCTTATCTATAAATCTCAAATTTAAATCTTTAATGTCCTTTACTTCATTATCATATAATGCATATTTTATACCAAATAAAGAATTTATAAAAGGGGTAGAGCCAGTTATAGAATAGGCATTCATTGATGCCTCACAACCAACTCTTGCAAAAAATTTTGTCCCATCCTTATATGCTGTTGATGAAAAAATAGATGCTGATGGAAAATTGAAAAAAGCTCCATCATCTTTTGCTGTTCTATTTATCCTTTCTATTCTAAAATAATCATTATTAATATCTATTGCTTTTTTAGTCAAAGCTTTAATATCTTGATATTTTGATACATAATTAGTCCTATTAATTGTTGTAATAGATGTGTTAAACATATTTGAAAATGCCTCAAACATTACTACAACCAATGCAATGTAAAAATAAATGTCCTTTTTTTTAAATATATAAAGTCTAAGTAAAATATAATAGATTAAAATAAAAATTATACCAATGAAAAACGACATAAAAGGTACTTTGTCATTTACTACAACCTTTTCCAATAGTAATACAAAAATGATTGATATCGCAACAGTCTTATCTAAATCTTTTTTATTCACGGTTTTTATTTTATTTAATGATTTAAAAGAAATAACCAAAACCAAAAAAACATATATAAAACTTTGTCTTGCTGGTAATGAATTTGGAAATTTAAAAATATGCCAAAAAAAGTTTAAATAATTAATCGAAAATGATGCAATTAAAAATAATAAAAACACTAAATAAGTAATTTTTTCTTTAAATGTATATTTTTTGTTGTATAAATACAAAATAAACAAATTAATAGAAAAAGTTCCACAAAAAATATTGGGCCAATGGTCTAGTCCATTTTCAATTTTCACATTTGGAAGATGTCTCGCGAGAACATCAAAAACATGAAAATATTCATTAATTCTTTTTGGAAATTCAAAATCACTTGAACCAGTGGTTGAAAAAGCATATATCGTTGGTATTAGTAATATCGATGAAATAAGCACCCCTATAATGGAATAAATAAAAATATTAATTAGTTTTTTGATTACTGTCTTATAATTTTTTATATTTGACAAACTCAATAAAAATATAAAATAAAAAACTAAAAAAAAGCAAATCATTATACCTATATAATAATTTGTAAGTATAGTTAGAGATAAAGACACTATATATAATACAAATTTATCATTATAGAAAGCACGATCAAAACCCAAAATCAATAGAGGGAATAAAATTATACAATCAAGCCACATTATATTCCAGTAATATGCAGCCATATATCCACTCATTGCATAAAAAATTGAAATAAATATTATAAAAAGTTTTTCACTATTAAATCTCTTTTGTAGATAATACGACATTGTAAATCCAGATAATGCAATTTTTATAACTGTCATATATGTTATAAATTCAATCAAAAAATTTTCATTTACAAATAAGAGCAAAATATTAAAAGGGGAAGAAAGATAATATGCAAATAGAGTTATAAAATTAGTTCCAAGTCCAATATGAGTGCTATAAAGCAAACTTTTAAAATTTTGCAATTTGTATAAAAGTTCAGAATGAAATGGAGCATACTGATGATATAAATCTGTTCTTAAAAATGATCTATCACCAAATGGAAAAATTCTCTTTGCTATAAAAATTGAAAGCATTAAGATTAATGGTATTAAAAAAGACATAATATAAATTATGTGTTTATTATCAAGGTTATTAATTTTTTTAAATATTTTTTTTATTTTCATTTCTTTTTAAATATTATGAATTTACTAAATAGATAATTTAAAACTATAACAACTATACCTAATGAAATTTTAGATATATTTACATCAACATTTATAAGATTAATTAATATAAACATTCCAAAAACATTTATTATTTCAGAAAATATTCTTAATGAAAAAAATTCACCCATTTCTTTTAAAAATTTTTTTAGATTTATAAATGATGCTTTAAATACAAAAAATTTATCACATAAAAAAGCGAACATTGTGGCAATTAAAAATGCAAAACATTCAGGGATAAACCAAACTTTTCTATCATTTAATTGAAATGCTATTTCAAAATAGTTATTTATAGAAAAAAACAAACCCCAATTTATTATTGTTGTGAAAAAACCTACTATAATATATAAAACGAATTCATTTTTTAGAATTTTAAAAATCTTTTTTTTCATTTCTTATTTCCTCAAAAAACTTCCTTATTAAATCTCTACTCTCTTCTTCGCATATTCCATATTTAATTTCTATTTTATGATTAAATTTATTTTCATTTAGCATATTTATTACACTTCCAAAGCTTCCTGCCTTTATACTTTTTGTCGCAATCACAATTTTTTTTATTCTACTCTGTAATATTGCTCCTGCGCACATAGGACAGGGTTCAAGGGTTACATACATAGTGCAATCTTCCAATCTAAAATCTTGAACTTTCTTGCAGGCTTTATCAATCGCAATAATTTCTGCATGCTTTATTGCATTTTTTAATTTATTTCTCTTGTTGTATCCTTTTGCTAAAACTACTTTACCTTCTCTATTTAATAAATTTTTGACTCTATTATACATTTTGATATTTTTTTTATTCTCATCATATACAATGACACATCCGATTGGAGTATCACCAATTTTGTATGCCTTTCTTGCCTCTCTTAAAGCAAGTCCCATATAGTATTCATCCATATATTAATATTCCAATTTATTTTGTATCATCTCTTTATTTGGTTTTAAATCAAAGTTTTCTAATATCATATTTCCAATGATTGCAAAACTCATTTGGTCTTTTAATCTTTTTGGGGTTTTATAATCTTTTGAATAAATGATAAGCGGGACATATTCGCGAGTATGGTCAGTCCCTCTAAATGTTGGGTCATTTCCGTGGTCAGCAGATATCATAAGTAAATCATCACTTGTCATATTATCTATAAATTCTTTTATTTTAACATCAAATCTCTCTAACTCAGCTGCATAACCCTCTGGATTTCTTCTATGCCCCCATTTAGCATCAAAATCAACAAGATTTACAAAGCAAAGCCCAGAAAAATTTTTATTTTTTAATAAATCAATAGTTTGTTCCATACCATGAACTGAACTATCCGAATGCATACTCTCTGTTAAACCTTGCATTGAAAATATATCTCCAATTTTTCCTATGCCGATTACTTCCTTATGATTCTTTTCAAGTATCTCAAGTGCTGTCTCTATCGATGGCTTTATAGCATAATCTCTTCTATTTGGTGTTCTCCTGAAATTTTCACTACTATCACCTATATAAGGTCTTGCTATTACTCTTCCTACTTTCCATTCAGGTTTCATTGTTATTTCTCTTATAATTTCACAACACCTATATAATTCATTTAAATCAAAACTTTCTTCATGTCCACAAACTTGCAAAACAGAATCAGCCGAAGTATATACTATCATTTTATGTTCTTTTATTTCAACTTCTCCAAGCTCTTTTAATATTTCGGTTCCACTCGCAGCTTTATTTCCTATTACTTTTCTACCTGTTCTTTTTTCAATTTCATCAATTAATTCTTTTGGAAAACCTTTATCTGCAAAAGTCACAAATGGGACTTTTGTTTCAACTCCCATCATTTCAAAATGACCTTCCATAGTGCTTTTTGCATTGCTTAATTCCTTAACTCTCATATGGTATGCTTTAGCATTTTCAACTCTTTTTATAATATTATTATCAATCAAATTTGAAAATCCCAACTCACACATAGTTTCAATTTTTATATTTGGCACTCTATCCACTATATGTGAAAATGTATTTGCATTTTCATCCCCAAAGTCTTTTGCCTTGTCATCAAAACCTACACCAAAAGAATCAATAATAATCAAAAAAACTCTTTTAAACTTTTTATTCTCTAACATTTTTTGTCCTTTTCTATTAAAATTTTTATCGCCTCAACTGCTGTTTTTATAGCCATATCAGTATCGTGAACAACTGGGTTCTCAAGGTTTTGTTTTTTTCTCTCTTGATTTGCTACTGTAAGTAAAACAGTTGCACACTTTACTCTTAACACATTAGCAACAGTAAATAATGCTGCACTTTCCATTTCAGATGCCTTACATCCAAGATTTAAATATGCATTCCATTTATTTATAAGCTCGTATCCAACTGGCATTCTATCAGGTTCATGCTGACCATAAAAACTATCCTTACATTCAACTACACCTAAATGGTAAGATACATTAATTCTTTTTGCTGCTAAAACCAAAGCATTTACCAAATCAAAATCAGCAACTGCAGGCCATTCTATCGGGGCATATTCCTTGCTTGTCCCTTCCATTCTAATGGCAGCAGTCGCAATAACCAAATCACCACTTTTTACATCTATATCCATTCCACCACAAGTTCCAACTCTCAAAAAATATTTAGCACCAACTTGCACAAGCTCTTCCATTGCTATCGCAGCACTTGGACCACCTATGCCAGTTGATGTCACACTAACTTTTTTATTTAATAACTCTCCCGTATAAGTCACATACTCTCTATTGTCAGCAATTAATTTTTGGTTATCTAAATACTCGGCAATTTTTTTACACCTTTTGGGATCTCCTGGCATAATAACATATTCACCTACATCGCCTTGTCTCAATTCGACATGATACATTTTACCATCAATGCCATAATTAACCATAACTAATCCTCATTCACTAATGGAAATGTAGGCTCATTTACTACGCCTTCATCAGTATAAGTGACTATACCTGATGAATTTGTACTCCAAACTACACCACTTGCATCTTTTACCATTTTTTTATTTTTCATTATTGTGCCACTTTCATTTACTAACCTAACTATGCCATCAACCTTAATTGCCTCATATTTTGTATATTCACCTGCTGTTTGTAAAAGACCTTTATAATATAATTTATTTTGATGTACTCCTGTATAACCTTCACCACTATCTTTAAAATAATAATGATATCTATTACCAAGAGAATCTTGAAGTGTATACTTACCTACTCTCATAGAACAATCAGCATCACTATTTCCAAAATAATAATATTCATTATCAACTTTTCTTATCCCATATACTGCATATCCATATTCATTAAACAAAAAAGTTTTTGTATTAATTTTAACTTTTATATAATCTCCTGATTTTGCACATTTCAAATATCCTGTTGGTGTAAAATAAAAATAATGAACAACACCACCTGCCATTATTTCATCAGGTGGGTCTATTGCATACCAAGTATTTGAAATAGCAGTTCCATACTTAAAAGCATCTGTTTCAGTTTCAGAAAAATACATATACCCAGCCATAGGAGGATTAGTTTCTTTGATTACCCTCCAACCAGTTCTCATTATACCATTTTGGTCAAAACAATATCTATCATTACCTATTACACGAACTACATAAAAGTCATTTTCTGCTGCAATTTTTTTATAATCTCCACCAAAATAAAACCAACCCTCATTATCTCTCTCTTGCTCTCTATCAACTACCCACTCTTTTGGATAAACTAAATCTTGAAAGCCTGTGACAAGGGAACCATCTTCATTGGCATAATACATATCATTAATCCACCCAGTAAGCATTTTGCCCTCATCATCAAAATAATAAGCTTTACTCTTAATTATATATTTATTTGATCTATATAATAAACCAGAAGAATTTGCATAATACCAATTATCTCTATAATTTATCCAATCATTTTTAACTAATATCCCATTTTCATCCAAGTAATATAAATCCATCCCATCTCTTATAATCTGGTCTTTCATATATTCGCCATTATATTTATACATTTTGCCATCATCAGTAGTTTCCCAGCCATTAGCGAAAATAGTATTTGTTATTGAAATAGTAAACAAAATAAAAACTATGCTTAATTTGATTTTTTTCATAAGCTTCTCCTAATTATTTACTTTTTTATATTTTAGCAACTATTATTAAAAAAGTAAATATTTAAAACTATTTAATTTCATAAAAAAAACAAAATTAAAACACTTTTTTATTTGCCATCACTGAATCCTACACCTGCAGCTCTATTTGGATTAAAAATTTTATTTACTTGAGTCTCTGTCAAATTTATATTAAATACTTCTCTATAATACTTTCTCACTTCTTCATTTATGTTTATATCAGAAAATAATTCAGGATATGCACATTTTGCTAAATAATATAAAGTTATAGGAGTGTCAATCCCTGGTGTATATGTCCTATACATTCCAAGTGGCATTTTATAACATTCATTATTCTTAACTGCATCAATTTCACTCCAATTATAATTACCTACTGTATTGTTATATAAATCTTCTGGATATGAATTATTAAAATTTGTTATGAATATCAAATCTGGATTCCATACATATATTTGCTCCATATTCACACTTACGGAATTATCTTTCTCTAACTCTTCTGCCACATTTAAGCAACCTATACTTTCAGCCCACCATTGACCAAAAAAGTTTTTGCCTGATGTCATAATATTTGTATCACTATATTGAAACAAAAAGAATGCCTTTCTTTTCTCTTCATTGCTTAAATTCTTTACTCTATTTTGAACATCGCTATATACCTTATCTGAATACTTTTTAGCAATTTCTGCTTTATTATTAATGTTAAACACATCTCCCATAAGGTTTAACCAATTATTTAAAGTTTCAATCGCATCATAATTCCACTTATTTACAGAAATTGCAAGAGCAGGTATTCCTGCATTTTTTAATAACTCACCTTCATTTGGAGATGAGGCTGGATAAAATACAACATCAGGTTCTAATTTTAATAGTTCCTCAATATTGACATTTCCACCATTTATAAAATCAGTTTTTGCATTTAATAAATCAGGATATAATTCAGATAACAAACTATTTTTTGCAGCAACCATTGATGGTGGTGCCATACCCACTATTTTTTCTGCAGAATCAAAAAATATTGACAAAACTGAAACAATAGGATAAATATCTGTGACTACTACCCTACTAATCTCATTTGGAACTTCTACGGCATTGCCACTGTGGTCAATTACGACATGAGTATTTGAATTACTACTCACATCTATATTAGTAGTGCAAGATGTAAAAAGTAAACTACAAATAACAAAACCTAAAATAAAACTTTTAAAAATTATTTTTCTCATATTCTAATACCTCCATTGCGATATCATTTATATTTTTTATACTATCATCATATAACCTTCCTGAAAAAGCTACATGAGGATAATTAATAAACTTATCTACAAAATTGCATATAGGTTCAAACAATCCATCAGCTATTACAATTTTTTTATTTTTAACAATCTCAACCAATTCATCTTCTGTATATCTATAAAAAACCTTAACTTTAAATTTTGTTTTTTCCTTTAAAAAACTATATAGAGACAAACTTTTAATTTTTTCACCTATAATTATTATATCTGAATCACAATCCCCATATTCAAATTTTTCTAAACCATTTAAATTATCATTTAATAAATTTTTAACTGAATAAAATTTATCAAGTATAGGTATTCCTACATCATAAGGAATATCATATTTTTGACTGATTTTTTCTGCTAATTTAATCCCTGATTCTGCTACTACAATATTTTTTTTTGCATATTTAAATTTTTTCAAATTCTCTATATCACAACCAACTGTAAAAGATGATATAATCTCATTTTTCTTGTCTAAAAAAAACTTTTTAATCATCAAATCTTCATTGTTATAATAAAAATCAAGTGGTGTTAATCCAATAATATTAATGCCATTTTCTATTTTATTATCTCTACTATCAATATAATTTTTTTCACTATCATTTATTAGATTATCAAAAATTAAATCATATGCTTTTATAATTCCTATTACATAATCTTCCATCCCAGTTGTGTTAACACCAAAGGTTTTAATTTTTATTTTATCTTCTATTATTTTTGCAACTGCTAAATAGTCAAAACCAGTCATACTCGGTATCGGTGTCCCACATATAGCAATAAATTTGGGATTAACAAGTTTTGCAGTTTCAATTATATCATTTATAATTTTATCATCATTACCAGAAATTGAATCTATTTCAGTTAGTGCTGATATATATATATTACTATCAATTAATCCCCATCTTGGCTCATCATGAGTTGTGTATGTAGAATTACAGCCAGAAGCATCGTGAATTATAATTAACCCACCGAGTTCATATAGAGCACTGCAAAATCCAAAAGTATCAGCAGTATATATAGAAATTTTTTTTGTATTTAACATCTTATACACTCCTCACAACCAAGTCCTTTTATTTTAACTAACTCTCTCATATTTTTTTTATTTAAATATGCATCTCTCATTAAATCTACTGTATCAATTATTCCCTCAAATCCAAACATCCCTCCACCTTCTACAATGTTTACAAAATGATTTGTGTTTGAAAAATATGCTGCCTTTTGACCTATTGCAAGATATTCATCTTCTTCTTCGTTATCATTTGAATAAAGCATTATAGGATTTACTGTTGGCATTAGTTTTACATTTGGAAATTTTTCTTTTATATATGAAAAATCATCTACTTCTTCTACTTGAAAAGCATCTGCATAAATTCTATCTACATTAAATCCATTATCTAATAATAATTTAGCAAGAGATAAAATTCTTGTAGTATAAGTATAATCAATACATATTTTTTTATCTCCCAGTATATTTTTTAATTCAAATAATTTTTCTCTACAAATTTTTATTCTTTCATCATAATACTCTTTGTCAAGATTTTTAATATTTAAGAAATCACATAATTTTTTTATTTCTATCATTATCTCATCAAAATTAAAACTATTAGATATAAATATATTTTTCCCCAAAAGTCTATTTGTTAAATCATTTGCAGAAGGGGCTACTGCTTTAAATAAATATATATATGCAAAACTTTCTGCTATACTCAAATATTCATCAAAATTTTTACACTTTGTTATATCTTTTAAAATTATATTGTTTTTATTTAAAACTTTATATATCTCCGAGTTTTCATTTAATGGAAAATCATTTCCTATAATTGACACTACATTATTTTTTATATCTATTTTTTTTAATGGTCTATATAACCTTATTCTCATAAGTTCATCAGGTGTTAATCCACTCTTTCTAAGAGTTGGATTCATATAGCAATCTATAAAATCTATGTCTTCATATTTATCATTTAAAGTTTTAAAAATCATATCTATGTCTATTCCAAGAAAATGATGTAGACAACTAAGATACACAAGCACTACTTTAGGTTTTTTATCTAATTTTTCAACTATGTCTATAACTCCATCAATTATTACGAATTCCATACTTCCATCATATAACATATTCTCTTTTACTTCTATAGTCGAAAACCTATCCATCGAATGAATCTCAGCAGCAGTTAAAACTACACCTCTCAAACAATTAGCAGCACATACAAATATTTGATGAGACTCAGGTATTAACATTCCTACATGAGATATATTCCAAGTTCCCCTTGCCACTGTTGCATATTCAAGACCTGATTTGAACATCTTGTTAAATTCAACATCACTAATTTTAACTTCTATATTTTCTAATATTTTTTTTGATTCAATTTTTTTTAACATTTTTTATACTCCTACTATATGTATAGGGCTGAAGCTTCCCACTACGGATTAACATTACTTTTTTGCAATGGGTTCGCAAAGCTAGCCCCTACATTTTACATCGCCCCTACGATGTGGGCTCCCAAAGGTTCGCCCCTATGACTAACACTACCATTATAGCCCTAAATCTTTTGCTATATTTTTTGCGAGAACTCTAAATTCATCTGCTATTTTACTATTTGGAAATGCTTCCATCACAGTTTTTGATACATTTTCACTCTCTATCACTAATTCATCTCTACTGATTTCTCCAATTATTTTTGATTCTGTATCTTTTGCTAATTCTTCTACTTTCATTTTTTCATCTTTTACATTTCTATGATTTAAAATTATCCCACCTAACTTTGCATAGCCACGATTCTTAAAATTATGAAGAGCAATTGCAATATTATAACCTGCATGTATTGCCATATTTTCTCCTGATGTAACTATATATACTCTATCAGCATACCCTTGTCTCATAGGCATAGAAAATCCACCACAAACGACATCTCCTAAAACATCATATAAAACAATATCTGGTTTATAAATTTCATAAACTCCAAGTTCTTTTAATTTATCAAGTGCTACTATTATTCCCCTTCCAGCACAACCCATACCAGGAGTAGGACCCCCAGCTTCTGCACATATAATTCCGTTAAAACCTTCTTTTATTATTTCTTCAATCTTAATGTCATTACCTTTTTCTTTTATAACATCTAAAATTGATTTTAATTTTACTCCACCATTTATATAGAGAGTAGAATCTGCTTTTGGGTCGCAGCCAATTTGCATTGTTTTAAACCCCATTTCAGTAAAAGCAACAGATAAATTACTCACTATCGTTGACTTCCCTATACCACCTTTTCCATATATCGCAAAAGATATCATATTCCCTCCTCTTATTTTTTACAATCACCACGGCTAATAGCAATTTTATATCCCATAGATTCCATCAATTTATCTAAATTATTTTTGTATTCGCTTGCAACATCATTTACAGAAACTTTGCCGTCATAAAGTAAATATTTTTTTCTTGCATCACTTGGGGATAGATTTGGCATAATTACATTTGCACCATGTAACACTCCTTTTTCTCTACCCTCTTTATCAATAGTCCCAAGTGCAGTAGTTGCAGGAAGTAAAACATGTGGATTAATAATTCTTATAATAGATAATAGTAATAATACCATATCTATACTTCCTGCCTTTTCATCTCTATAAATAGTATCTTTATGTGGAATAAATGGTCCTATCCCACACATCTCAGGTTTAAACTCTTCTATAAATTTTAAATCCATTGCCAAATCTCTATTTGTCTGTTTTGGACTTCCAACCATAAATCCTGCACCTACTTGAAATCCTATATCCCTTAAATTTAAAAGACACTTCATTCTATGTTCATAGGACATCTCTTTTGGGTGTATTGTTTCATAATACTTTTTATTTGCTGCTTCATGCCTTAATAAATATCTATTTGCTCCTGCATCAAAAAATTTTTGATAAGTCTCTTTTTCTTTTTCTCCAATTGATAATGTTATAGCACAACCAGGATATTTCTTTCTAATATTTGAAATTATCTCTGCCATCAAATCATCTGTATAATATAGGTCTTCTCCGCCTTGTAAAACAAAAGTTCTATATCCCAAATCATATCCCATTTTGCAGCAATCATATATATCATTCGCTGTTAATCTATATCTTTCACAATTTTTATTTCCTGCCCTTATACCACAATAATAGCAATTATTTTTACAGATATTACTAATCTCTATAAGACCTCTCACATAAATTTCATTGCCATATATTTCTTTTGATAACTTAACTGCCTCACATCTCAAAACTTCTCTATCACTAATATTTACATTAGTAATTAAATCTTCATATTCATCAACCGTTAAACTGTGTGTTTCTAATAATTTTTTTATAATATTCTCCATATAAATCCTCCCTAAATTTATTCTATTAAACTACATATAATGGAACAACATTTTTTATTATCTCATTTCCTACTCTTATCTCATTTATAAGAGCTTTTATACCAAATATATTTTCAATATTTTTTTCTGTTATGACATCTAAAGTATTGCCATATATAGGATTTTTATCTCCCAACATTATTGTCTTATTTGCTTTTTGCAAAGCATGTTTTGGATAATGAGTATTAAATATACTTGTAATTTTTTTTTGTTTTAAATCTTCTATAACATTAAGAATTAACAATTGATTCCTAAAATCTAATCCAGACTCTGGTTCATCAAGAATTAATATTTTAGGATTTGACACAAGAGCTCTAGCGATTAACACTAGCTGCAATTCCCCCCCACTAAGTGTATCACAATATCTATTTTTTAATCTTTTTATCCCCAATTCATCTATTACTCTGTCACATGCAAAAAAATCTTCATCTCTTGGAATTGAAAAAGCACCTATATAGCAGCTTCTACCTATCATAATACTATCATATACATTTAAACTATTTACTACATTTCTCTGTTGTGGAACAAATGATACTTTTTTCCAAAAATCTCTTGCTGATATTTTTTTTATATCTTGTCCATCAAGCAATATCTCTCCTCTATATTGAAGCATACCCATTATAAGTTTTAATAAAGTAGTTTTACCACTCCCATTTGGTCCAAGTATAGCAAGCACATCGCCACTATCAAGGTTAAAACTCAAATCATTTATGATTTGTCTTTGTTCATTATATGAAAAATTTAAATTTTTAATTTCAAGTAAACTCATATGGATACCTCTATTTTTTAAAGTTACAATTGCCTTTCAGTTTCAACCTACTGTTTTACTACAAAACAACATAAACATTTGTTTATAATTAATTCTTTTTTCTCATTATTCTTAATAGGTATATAAAAAACGGAGCTCCAATTAATGCTGTGAGTATAGATATAGGAATTTCAGTTGCAGTTATTGACCTTGCAATTGTATCAACTATCAGCATAAAAACTGCACCCACACTTATTACAATAGGAACTAATGTGACATGATTATTTCCAAATTTCATTTTACAAAGATGTGGAACTATTAATCCTACCCAACCAACTTGTCCACACATTGATATAACAGATGCTGTCATTACTGTTGATAATATAATAACTATAATTCTTAAACTTTTTACATTTACACCTTGTGATACCAATTCATCTTCTGATAGAGATAATAAATTAAGTCTCCACCTAAGTAAGTAAGTTATTACTATACTTATAATTATTATAGGGGCTCCTATAATTAATGATTTATATCCACTATTACCAAGTCCGCCCATTAACCAATATGTAATTGTTGGAAGTTTACTATCAGGGTCTGCTACAAATTTAACAAGAGATACAAGAGCATTAAATACTGAACCCACCATTATCCCAGATAATACCAAATAACTTAAATTTAAATTTTTACTTTTTGCATTAACCCAAGTTAGAGATACAGCTATTAATCCCATAAGGACTGATAAAATTTGCACCACTATATTATTTGCAGAAAAAAGTATTGCAACTACTGCTCCAAAACTTGCACCACTCGCTACCCCTATGGTATCAGGAGTTGCAAGAGGATTAGAAAATAAAGCTTGAAAACTAAGTCCTGCAACAGATAATCCCATTCCACATAAAATTGCAAGTATAATCCGTGGCAATCTATAATTTATAATTATTAACCTAAAAGTTTTATCTGCATTTTTAAAATTAAAAATACTTTTATAAATCTCATCAAAACTTATCATCATTCTGCCTATTGACAAAGACACTATTGCAACAATAATAGGGATTAAAACTAAAAAAACATTAAATAAGATTTTTTTTGAATTAATTTTCATATTAAACTCCAGATTCGCCATCTGTTTTTTTGATAACATAATTTGCTTTTACAGATACACCATCAAGTTTTCCAAGTTTACCTGATAAAGTATTTATAACATCTTGCTTTGCATCTAAAACTATACAAATTATATTTATATTTTTTTCTTTATAAGGCAACCCCATCCTACCAATTATATTTTCACTATAATCATTTAAAATTTGGTTTACACTTGGGGCTATATCAACATCTGTTAAAATTATAGAAATGACCGCTACTCTATTTTCCACAAAAAAACTCCTTTTTATTAAAAAAACTGCTTCAATAAAAGAAGCAGTTAAAAATCCATAAAAAAATAAAACAAATTTTCCACTTCTTTTACCTCAATAAAATTTTGGTATTAGAATTACTATTACTATCATTATTATAATATAACAACTTTTAAAAAAAATCAAGCATCACTTGATATCTTTTTTACAATAAATTTATTTCTTTTTAGTTGTTTCTTTATTTTATAACTAATTCAATAGGACAGTGATCTGAACCATATATTTCATCGTGAATAACCATTTTTTTAATTTTTTCTAAAAAGTTCTTTGATGTTATAAAATAATCTATTCTCCAACCTATGTTTTTTTCTCTTGCATTCATTCTATAAGACCACCAGGTATATTTTATCTCATCAGCATATAAATTTCTAAACACATCACAAAAATCTTTTGACAAAAGTTTTGTCATCATTTCTCTCTCTTCATCTGAAAATCCAGGATTTCCATGATTTATATCAGGATTTTTTAAATCAATCTCATTATGAGCTACATTTAAATCACCACAGTAAATTATAGCTTTTTTTTTGTTTAATTTAGTTAGATACTTTTTTATATTTTCTTCATATCTAATCCTAAAATCTATTCTCTTAAGTTCAGGCTGTGCATTTGGGACATAAGCATTTACCAAATAAAAATCATCAAATTCTAATGTTATAACTCTTCCCTCATTATCAATATCAGTGATATCAATACCAATTTTATAATCTATAAAATCCACTTTAGTAAATACTGCTGTGCCACTATATCCTTTTATTTTACCAAAATTCCACACTTTTTTATACTTAGTTAAGTTTTCAATTTCAGTTGGTATTTGATTATCTTGCAACTTTATCTCTTGCAAACAAATAATATCTGGATTTAACATTTTGATTGAATCCAAAAAACCATTTTTTACACTTGCCCTAAGTCCATTTACATTCCAAGAAACAATTTTTTTCATTTATACCACCTTTCAATATCATATTTTTTTGATATAAACTTTACAACTACCATTTCTATCAAAGCAGAGATTATGCCCAATAAAAATCCCGCTACACAATCACTTGGATAATGCACCATCAAATAAACTCTTGATGCAGACATAATGACAACAAATATAATTGCAAAAATAATAGTTGAAATTCTTTTATAATAAATTATTAATGCTACCATAAATGCAGATAGCATTGTGACATGTCCTGATGGAAATGAAAAACTACTCTTATAATTACTCCCAGCAAAAATCCACCATTCAATAAAGTCTTCAACATTAGAATTAAAAGGTCTTGGCCTTTGCACCACTATTTTCAAAAAAACTCCAAACATAGATGCAATTAATAGAGTTATGATAATTGTGATCCCAAGCTTTCTTTCAATTTTTGAAACTATCAAAAAAATTGCAATTAAAAAAAACAATATCCCCTTATTTCCAAGTATCTCAAAAATATTTGCAAAAATTGTCAATACTGGCTTTGCATATATAGAAGCATTATGTATTATACTCATAATACTATAATCAAAATTAAAACTGAAACTATCTATAACACTATAAAACATATATCCTCCTTATCTATATTTTTTTAGTTTGATTATATAGCCATTTTTTTACAGGTTCTGGTAAGTATTTTGATATTTTGTCATATAATTTTTTATTATAATTATTTAATCTAATAATGTCATCAGAATTTAGCAAATTATAATCTATTAATTCCTTATCAAATGGGCACCATGTCAAATTCTTAAATCCCAGAAATTCACCATATTTATTTTTTTTGACAGAATATACATATGTATCATTTTCAATTCTTATTCCATACCTATTTTCAAAATATAATCCAGGTTCTAATGATTGCACTTGATTTGGCATTATTTTTACTAAATTATTTTTCCCTGAATAATTATTACTTCCAAAATGTACATTTGATAAATACCCAATTCCATGAGATGTGCCATGATTAAAATCTAGCAAATTATTAAACAATTCTTGCCTTGCGATAATATCAATTTGACCTATGTCATAATCATTCTTAACAATTTGGAACATCATTTTTAATAATGATTTTAATACTAATGTATAGTGTCTTTTTAGATCTTTTGGAATATTCTTTTTATATAGGCTAATTACTCTTGTAATATCAGTGGTTCCATATAAGTAATGTGCACCTGTATCAATCAACAAAACAGAATCATTTCTAATCTTTTTTGCATTTTTTTTATTTGGTAAATAATGGCAAATAGCCGAATTTTCTTTATATGCTACAATTGTATCAAAACTTGTAGTCAAATAGTCCTTATCCCTTATGGCATTATCAATAAAATTTTTTATATCATATTCTGTGAATTCATTTTTATCAAAGTCTATATTCTTTATTAAATAAATAATTTTTGTAATAAATACACCATCTAAAACACCACAAATCTCAAGGTTTCTTATCTGTGTATTTGTTTTTTGATTAAATATCAAATAAAAAGTTTTATTGATTTCATCATTATGTATTTTTAAATGTGGATTTTGTTTTAATATATTATATATATAATAGTTATTTCTTGAAAAATCAATTATTACATTTATTGAATAAAAAGCAAATATTATATTTTTTAAATCTTTATAGAACTCATCGAAAGATTTATTTTTAACATTATTTTTTTCTAAATAATTTAAAATATTTTTATCTAACACACAGTCTGTATAAATAATAACATCTCTATTTGTAATTATTAAAAAAGCATCAAAAGTCAAATCAAAATTTTCAAAGCTCATATTTCTAATATTTAAAAAACTAATTATCTCCAATAAATCAGATGTAATATATACAAAACTTTCAGTATAATGTTTTATAATATTCTTTTTAAACTGAATAATATTTTTAGTTGTATTATCATCTAAATACTTTTTATCTATAAGTCTTAAATCTATATTTGTATTTTCTAGTTTATTTAAATCAGTATCAAATATAATTTTTACAAATTTATCATCAAATACTTTAACTAACTCTTTTACTCTTTTAATAGAGTGAATTTTAGGATTTATTAAAACTACTCTCCCTTTCTTGATTATTTTTTTTATTTCATCATAAATTGAATTATTTTTACCTATTTCAATCACTTTTACATCACTAAAAACTTCATTTTTTGCTTGTATAGTAAATCTACCATCAACAAATAAATATTTTTCATTTTTACTACATAAAAGTGAAGCAGTTTCACCTGTAAACCCAGTTAAGTAAATTATATAATTATTATATATGTTTGTATATTCACTTAAATGTTCATTTGAAATTTCTGTATAAAAATAATCAATATCTTTATTAAATCTATTATAGATTTCAATTATTCTTTTATTAAAAAAATCATTATTCATCTATATGTAACCTTCACATTATCTTTCCCAACAATTTCGCTCAAATTATTAATCATAAAATCATTAATTTTTATTGAATAATTTAATTCTGTTGTTTTCTTTGTATCACTTATATAAATCATACACTTATCATTACCTTGATATCCATCTATAACATCTATTATTTCTCGTGATAGTTCTTCATAAATTTCTTCTGTCTCAATTCTAATCCACAACACTCCCATTAATTGTCTAATTTTGTCTGCTATTATTTCTGCTTTATCATTATTTCTAAATTGAACCTTCCCTTCTATCACAACTACATTATTTTGTTCTAAAATAGATTCTGATAAATCTATTATTTTACTAAATGCTATTACATCAAATTCATTATATAAATCTTCTACATTTATAATAGCCCATTTAGTTTTTTTCATTTTAAACTTTACATCATTTATAATAACAACTGTTTTAATAATTTTCCCATCTATATTAACTACATTTTCTTGCTCAGCTGAATTTAAAAATAACAAATTAGAATCCAAATTTACATTTTTATCAATAAAGCTTTTATACTTGTATAGTGGATTTCCTGTTAAATATATACCACAAATTTCTTTCTCCAAAAAAAGTTTTTCATCATAAGCATACTCTTTTATATCTCTATATGGTTCAAATAATTCTTCATCATCATTCTTTTTTGCATCTTCTACATCCAAAAAATCAAAAATTGTTTTTCCCAATTCTTCTTTGTTGCCATTAATTATGTCATGAAAAGCCATCATTTTTTGTCTTCTACTACCTATAAATAAATCAAAAGAACCACAGAGAATTAAACTTTCTATCGCTTTTTTATTTACATTGCTTTTTGAAATACGATTTATTGCATTTGTAAAATTTAAAAACTCACCATTTTTATTTCTCTCATTTAATATATCATATCCTACATTATCCCCAATTCCTTTTAATGCTGCAAATCCCATTCTTATATCATTTCCCTCAACAGTAAAAATTGCATCAGATTTATTTATGTCAGGTGGTAAAATCTTAATTCCTTCACTCATTATGCTACTAACATATCTTTTCAATTCATCTCTCTTATCTATTACAGAATTACATATACTACAATAAAAATAAACTCTGTAATAATATTTTAAATATGCAGTTTGATATCCAAGTATCGCATAGGAAGCAGCATGAGGTTTATTAAAGGCATACTTTGCAAATTTCATCATATCGTCAAAAATTTTATTACTAATTTTTTCACTTATGCCTCTCTTTAAACATCCATCTATTCCAAGCTCAACATTCCCATATATAAAATTTTGTCTCTCTTTAACAAGTATCTCTTCCTTCTTTTTTGCCATTGCATACCTAACTACATCTGCCCTACCAAAGCTATAACCAGCAAGTTTTTGCACTATTTGCATAACTTGCTCTTGATAAACTATGCAACCATAAGTAAGTGATAATATTTCTCTTAATTCTTCACAATCATACTCAATTTTATCTTGACTATTTTTACCTTCAATATATTTTGGTATATAATCCATAGGTCCTGGTCTATATAAACTTATACCAGCGATAATATCTTCTATACAATTTGGTTTTAATCTCTTCATAAAGCTTGTCATCCCATCAGATTCAAGCTGAAATACCCCTAATGTATCTCCATTTGAAATCATACCATAAATATTCAAATCATTTAAATCTAATTTTTCTAAATCTATTTCTACATTTAAAAATCTTTTTATATCTTCAACACAATTTTTTATAACAGTCAGATTCCTGAGTCCCAAAAAATCCATTTTTAGCATCCCTACATGGGCTAAGTCAGTCATTGTATATTCAGTAGTTATAATTTCATCCTTACTTCTCGCAAGTGGGATAAATTCTGTAACTTCTTTTGGTGCTATTAAAACTCCTGATGCATGTATTGAACTTGCACTTGGCACATTTTCAATCCTATGTGCAGTATCAAGTATTATTTTAACCTGTTCGTCATCTTCATATTGTCTTCTAAAATTTATAATATTTAATTTATTTTCTGAACTAAATTCATCAATATTTCTATTTAACAAATCATCAATTGTAGAGTTATATGGAACAAGTTTTGTAAGTGCATCTGTTTTTGCATATGGAACATCCATTACTCTACCTATCGATTTAATGGCATTTCTTGTCGCAAGTGTTGAAAAAGTCACAATCTGTACCACATGATTATCCCCGTATTTTTTCCTTACATATTCTATTACTTTATCTCTCCCATCCTTACTAAAATCTGTATCTATATCAGGCATAGAAAATCTATATGGATTTAAAAATCTTTCAAAAATTAAACCATATTTTATAGGATCTATATCAGTAATTTTTAATATATATGCAACAACTGAACCTGCACCTGAACCCCTGCCTGGTCCTACTGGTATATCATGTGTTTTTGCAAAATTTATATAATCCCATACAATCAAAAAATAATCTACAAAACCCATTTCAATAATTGTATTTAATTCATAATCAATTCTATTTTTAATTTCATCAGTAATTACTTCATATCTATTTTTAATACCATCATAAACAAGTTTTTTTAAATATTCTGTATTTGTAAAACCACTTGGTATGTCAAATTTAGGCACATGATATTTACATTTTTTTACCATATCAATGTATCCATAGTTTTCATCTAAAACTTTATCTCTTTCTTTTATTTTATTAAATTCTTTAATAATATCATTATAAGTACTCTCATCAAATTCTATATTGACATTACATCTATTTGCAATAATTTCCGTATTGCTGACTGCCTCTTTACAAAACTTAAAGGCAGATAGCATTTCTTCTTCTGATTTTAAATGATATTCTCCTATATATTTCATTCTATCATCATCTTTTAATTTTGAATTTGTTTGCATACATATCAAACAATCATGTGCAAAACTATCTTCTTTAAGTGTGTAATGAACATCATTAGTTGCTACAAGTTTTAAATCCAAATCTTTTGATAATTGCATCAAAAATGGATGTATGAATATTTCATCTTTTAAATTATGATTTTGTATTTCCAAAAAGAAATTATCTTTTCCAAAAATATCAATATAATTTTTTGCTCTATTCTTTGCGGCTTCATATTGATTTTTTGTGAGTTCCTTTTGCACTTCCCCAGCAAGACAAGCAGATAAGCAAATTATACCTTCACTATATTTTTTTAATGTTTCATAATCA
Organism: uncultured Lachnospiraceae bacterium; assembly: GCA_946403075.1. Lineage (GTDB taxonomy): Bacteria > Bacillota > Clostridia > Lachnospirales > Lachnospiraceae > UBA3633. Next base: position 20,916 of record CAMIYN010000012.1, read on the forward strand.
ACTCTTGGCTTATAATAAAAACCATCAACAAAACCTGCTGAAACAATTTTGATTAGATTTTTATATCCTACATTATTTTCACATAACAAAATTAAATGATATTTTTCTTCTTCTCTCACTCTATCAAAACGGCTTCCTCTTACCACATATATCTCACATCCAATTATTGGTTTAATCCCATTTACTATTGCTTCTTCATAAAACTCTATGACACCAAACATTACACCATGGTCAGTTATAGCAATAGATTTTTGTCCTAATTCTTTTGCCCTTTTTATTAAATCTTTAATTCTACCAGCCCCATCAAGTAAACTAAATCCTGTATGCAAATGTAAATGTGAAAAACTCATTTTTATTCCCCACTCAACATTTTTCTAATTTTTGAAAATCTATGATTCAATGTGCTCTTTGAAATATTACCTATTATACTTGCCAATTCATTAAGCGATACATTTGGATTATTTAACCTTGCATCTATTACAACCTTAATATTTTTATCAAGTTCATTAATATTCTTATACTCTAATAGTTTTTTAATCTCTTCTACCTGTTTTAATCCAGACTTTGTAGCCCTTTTAATATTTGCTACTTCAAAATTTACTATCCTATTAATATTAGAATTTAAATTCTTATTATTTAACTCTTCTTCAAAAACTTTTAAACTTTTTTTTGCAGATAATAGTTTTAATAAATATTTTATACTACTTACATCATTTATATATACAATATATTTTTTTCCTATTATAGAGATTTTTGCATTTATTCCATATTTTAAAAATTTAACTACCAAATCATTAGCATCTTCAATTTGTTTAAAATTAAATTGAACTCTATATTCCTTTTTGGGATTATTGATATAACCACATTTCAAATATTCTTTTATAATCCAATTATTTTTTTTTAATATTTTTTTATTACTCTTTATCTCATTTTTTAATATATTATTAAATGAATTATTTAAAACTTGCCCCATATTTTTATTTCTGGCTCCAAATTAATGTTATAGTAAGTCTTTACCCTATCTTGAATTTTTTGTATCAATTTATATACATCCTTTGCAGTGGCATTATTAATGTTTACTATAAACCCTGCATGCTTTCTTGATACTTCAGCACCACCTACTGTTTCGCCTTGTAATCCACTTTCTTGAATCAAAAGAGATGCAAATCCATTTTCTGGTCTCTTAAATACTGACCCTGCTGATGGATATTCAAGTGGTTGCTTTCTCGTTCTAAGTTCTGTATACTGAGACATTTTCTTTCTTATTGATTCTTCATCACCCTCTTTTAAATCAAACCTAACTTTTGTAACTATATATCCCTTTTCCTCTATTATTGAATGCCTATATGAAAAATCAAGTTCTTCTTTTTTTAGGGTTCTAATTTTATTATTTTCATCTATCACATCTACACTTACTATAAAATCACTGATTTCTGTATCATATGCACCAGCATTCATACTAACTGCACCACCTACTGTCCCTGGTATTTCGCAGAGAGGTTCAAACCCAGTTAGATTATTATTACAAGCCTCATCAGCAAGTTGAACCATCAAGGCTCCAGCCTCTGCTAATATTTTAGTTCCTACAACAGTAATTTTTGACATCTCTTCAAAAATATTTACTACACAGCCTCTAAGACCTTTATCAGATACTAAAAGATTCGTCCCCTTACCAACAATATAATATATAATATCTTTTTCTCTTAAAAATTTAATTAAATCAATTAATTCATTTTCACTAGCGGGTATTGCAAAAACATCGGCAGAACCACCAATTTTAAAACTTGTATGCTTTGACATTAATTCTTCCATTAAAATCTTCATTAAGCTTCCTCCAAATATTGAATTATTTTAACACATTTGATAAAATAAGTAAATTATGAAAAAAGATGAATTTATAGGTGTTTTTGACTCTGGACTTGGGGGATTAAGTGTATTAAAAAACCTAATAAATGTAATGCCAAATGAAAAATATATATATTTATCTGATAGCAAAAATAATCCCTATGGAACAAAGTCAATAGATGAAATAATTAATTTATCAATAAAATCTGTAGAGAGATTACTCTCTTTTAATGTAAAATCAATAATTATTGCTTGCAATACAGCAACTGTAAATTCATATAACGAACTTTCAAAAAGATTTCCACATATAAAAATTTTTGGCACTTTTCCAAATTTCAAAAATATTCTATTACATCAACAAAATCAAATTATAAAAAAACACAATGTTTTTTTTAAATTTATAAATAAAAGAATAATAACTGATAAATCTACTGATAAGAAAAGCATCTTAATCTTATCAACAACAGCAACAAAAAATAGTAAATTCATAAAAAGAGAAATAAGGATTTATAAAAAATATTTTAATATTGAAATTATTTCAGCAGATGAAATAGTAAAATTTGTAGAAAGTGGAAATTTGAATAGCGATGATTTTAATAATTATATAAAAAATTTATTAATTAAATATAAAAACTTTGACAACATCTTACTTGCCTGCACTCATTTTCAATTTGCAGAAGATTTATTTAAAAAAATTGTAAAAACAGATTGCTATATAACATCAAATACAGATATCCCTGCTAATGACTGTTTTAATTATCTAAAAAATAATGATTTATTAAATGACAAAAGTCTAGAGATTAATATTTTAGATACACTTTTTGACACAAAAAGAGAAATGATTTTTAAGAAATTATTGGATACCGATAAAATTAATTTTATATATAATAATAACTAAACTTTAATGCTTGAGCCTTTAAAATTTCTTTCCAAATTCCTTTTAATATTCTTCTTTTTTAAATCTTCTCTCTTGTCATAATTTTTCTTTCCCTTACACAATGCAATTTCAAGTTTGACTAATCCATCTTTAAAATATACTTTTATGGGTATAAGGGTATATCCTTTTTCCTGCAATGTCCCATACAATTTTTTTATTTCTGATTTATGCAATAATAATTTTCTACTTCTCATAGAATCTACATTAAATATATTCCCCTTTTCATAATGGCTTATATTCATCCCGTAGACAAACACTTCCATATTAAAAATCTTACATAAACTTCCTGATATAGAACAATTTCCAAGTCTCAAAGATTTAATCTCTGTCCCAGTCAATACTATACCTGCCTCATATGTTTCTATTACAAAAAAATCATGATAAACTTTTTTATTATTTGAAATAAGTTTTGTCATCTACACTCTCTCCATATATTTAAAATCAATAGTTCTAAGCCCCAAGTCAACACTTGATACTTTTACTCTAACTTGCATCCCTATGGCAAATTTATCTCTATTCTTTTCAGAAACTAATTCCATTGTATCATCATAAAAGTCATAAAACCCCTTTAAAGTGCTTATTGGAACCAATCCCTCAATAGTATTATCAAGTAAAACATAAAAACCAAAATTAGTAACACTTGATATCATCCCTACATATTCATTTCCAATTTTATCTTCCATATACTCACATTTTTTATATTGTTCTACTTCTCTCTCACAATCAATCGATATCCTTTCTGTTTTTGAGATGTGTTCTGCAATATTAGATAAATTTTTTTCATAAAAACTAATTCTTTTTTCGTTCAATTCATTATGAATATTTTGTTTTATAATTCTATGTATCATTAAATCATTATATCTCCGTATTGGAGATGTAAAATGTGTGTAATACTTAATTGCAAGAGCAAAATGCCCAAGGCAAGTATCTGAATATTTTGCTTGACTCATTAACCTTAATACCATTTTATCTATGACAAATTTATAAGGTTCATTTTCTACATCTTTTAAAACTTTTTGAATTTGTTTTGCACTAATATCCTTTGTAAAATCAAAAAAAATCTTATAATTTGATAACACCATTGATAATTTTTTAATTTTCTCACTATCACATTTTTCGTGAACTCTGTATAAAAAAGGTATTTTTGAAAAAAAATATTTTTTTGCTACTGTATAATTTGCAATTACCATAAATGTCTCTATGATTTTATTTGATTCATATGTTTCATATGCATGAATATCAATAGGATGTAAATTTTCATCTACAACAATTTTACTCTCACTCAGATCAAAAGAAATATATCCTTCTCTATCTCTAGATTTTTGTAAAATATTTGATAATTCTCTCATCAAAAGTATCATTGGTTTAAACTCATCATATCCTTTTACTTCACATCCATCTATAACTTTTTGGACATTAAAATAAGTCATTCGCTTATCACTATTTATAATAGATTCATATATATCACTATCAACTACATTTCCATCTACATCTATTTCCATTTCACAAGTCATAGTCAATCTATCAACTTTCTCGTTTAGAGAACATATCCCATTTGAAAGAGACTTAGGTAGCATTGGTATAACTCTATCTACCAAATATACTGAATTTCCCCTGAATAGTGCTTCTCTATCAAGTGCAGTATTCTCTTTTACATAATGTGATACATCAGCAATTGAAACATACAATTTAAAATTTCCATTATCAAGTTTTTTAATTGATATAGCATCATCTAAATCTTTTGCATCATCTCCATCAATTGTGACTGTCATCAAATCTCTTAAATCTTTCCTATAACTGTACTCATTTTTTTCTACTACTTCACTAATTTTTTTTGATTCACAAATAGTATCTTCATTAAACTCCGTTTTGATGTCATAGCTTTTAATGATTGACAAAATTTGAATTTCTGGTTCATTTTTATCACCTAATGTTTCTAATATCATCCCTTCTGGATTTTTGTTTTTAGTGTTTACATTAAGAAGTTTACATACAACAATTGAATTGTTAGTTGTTTTTTTAAAGAAATTTTTATTTATATGAATATCAAAATAAATTTTTTTATTAATAGGTGTGACAAAACCATATTGCCTACTATTACAAAACACACCGATAATTTTATCTGTTTTCCGTTTTATTACTCTTAAAACTTTTCCCTCATAATTCCTATCTCCTATCCCCAGTTTTTTAATTTTAACTAATACTTCATCCCCATCAAGAGAGAATAAACTATCCCTACTTGATACGAAAACATCTATATCAATTCCTTTTAATGTTATAGTCACAAAAGAAAACTTTTTATTAACTAAACGATAAATTCCTACATATTCATATTTTAAATTTAATTTTATACTCATTACAAAAAATTTACCCTATTCAATAAAAAACACATCCGTTTTTATATATAAAGATGTGCCTTATCAAAAATACAAATAAAAATTAAAAAAATTAGTTATAACTATTACCAAACAATATTTAATACAAAAGATATAACTAAAAACAAAATTGCTAATGCAGTAGTAATTTTATTTAAATGTCCTTCAATAGATCTACCTTTTGCCTTAGACCAATAACTATCAGCCATACCAGCTATACTTCCAAGTCCAGCACTTTTCCCCTCTTGTAATAATATAAAACCTGCAAGTCCTAAACATACTATTACATAAATTATAACAACTATTATTTTTAACATATTTACTCCTTAAATTTGTATTTTTTTATAATATCACAAATGATTTAAAAATTCAATATAAAATGCTCTATTTATAGCCTGCACACCAAAATTATAGTTATCAAATATACAAATAAAAAACTATATGCCAAATAGTCACTTTTCTTGTATGCAAGTGGATTTAGTTTTGTCCTATTATCACTATCTATATAACATCTTGACTCCATAGCAATAGCCAAATCATTTGACCTTCTAAATGCAGATACAAATATTGGAACTAGAATCGGTATATAGGCTTTAACTTTTTTAATTAAATTTTTATCATCAAATCTCACTCCCCTTGATATTTGAGCTTTCATAATTTTATCAACTTCTTCTATTAATATAGGAATGAACCTAAGAGCTATTGACATCATTAGTGCTATATCGGATACTGGAATTTTAAAAATCTTAAAAAAGGATAAATTATAATCAATCCCATCTGTTAATTCCATAGGAGTTGTAGTGAGAGTAAGTAGAGATGAAAATAAAATTAATATAATTAATCTTAACATCATTTTTACAGCAACATCTAAACCTTCATATGTAATTACAAAAAAACTATATGAGAATAAAACCCTACCTTCCGTGAAAAACAAATTTAAAAATACTGATAAAAATAATAAAAATACTATTGATTTAAGTCCCCTTACTATATATCTTATAGGCACATTACTTAATTTTATGCAAAATAATAAAAACAAGCTTGCTATAAAATAACCTACATAGCTTTTAATAAAAAACACAGATATAATAAAAACTAATACAGCATTTAATTTCATGCGGGGATCTAAAGAATGAAGTTTGCTCTCAACATTATAATATTGTCCTATTGTGATATCTCTTATCATAATTTAATTTTTTCTCTTATCTCATCAATTATTTCTAACTCTTTCAATTTATGCAAATCTATATTCACATATTTTTGCTTCAATTTTTCTACAAATAAAACTTGTTCTGGTTTTTCCAAGTTCATATTATCAAAGCTTTCATTATTTATAAAAAAATTCTTTACATAATCTACTGTTATTATTCTCCCATTTTTAAATGCTGCAACTCTCTTGGCATTTTCTATTACATCTTCCATATTGTGTGTTATTATGATTATAGTTTTTCCCATACTATGCAATCTATTCAAAGTATTAAATAATTCTTTTTTTGATATGGGGTCAAGTCCTGCCTGGGGTTCATCAAGAATTAGAACTTCTGGATTCATTATTAAAATACCTGCTATTGCCACTTTTCTCTTCTCTCCACCAGATAGAGAAAAAGGAAACTTGTAAAAATATTCTTTCCCCATCCCCATAATTTTTAGGGCATCTCTTGCTTTGCTATTTGCTTCTTCTTTGCTAAATCCCATATTTATTGCACCAAAGGCAACATCATCTATAACTGTCTCTGAAAAAAACTGATATTCAGGATATTGAAATACTAGCCCTACTCTAAATTTTAAATTTTGCATATCAAAACTTTTTGAATAGATGCTAACACCATCTACCAATATATCACCTAAATCTGCTTTTATAAGTCCATTTAAATGTTGAACAAAAGTTGATTTACCACTTCCAGTTTCACCCACAACTGCGAGATAATCATTATCAAATATATCTATAGATATATCTTTTATATCATAATCACTATCTTTATCAAATTTATTATATTTATAAAAAACATTTTTTACTTCAATATTCATTATTAATCCTATAGTGCATAAATCAAATCATCTGTTGTTATGACATTATTATTTATATTATATCCAAATTGGTTTAATTTATTTTTAACTCTTATTGGAAATGGAAATGTCATGCCATACTTTTCTAATATGCTATCAGTAAAAATTTCTTTTGGTGTAGCAATTTTTTTTATTTCGCCTTTATCTAGTAAAACTACTCTATCAGCGAATATTACTTCTTCCATAAAATGTGTAATCAAGATTATTGTTATATTCTTTTCTCTATTTAATTTAATTATCAAATCTATAAATTCTTTTCTCGCCTTTGGGTCAAGCATAGCCGTTGGCTCATCCAAAACTATTATTTGTGGTAGCATTGCTACAACACTTGCTAATGCCAATTTCTGTTTTTGCCCACCAGATAATTTATTTGGAGACTGTTTTTTATATTTATAAAGTCCCATATACTTTAACACATAATCAACTCTTTTTCTCATTTCACTGGTTTCTACCTGTATATTTTCAAGTCCAAATGCAATTTCTTCTTCTACAATACTTGATACTATTTGATTATCAGGATTTTGAAATACTATTCCAAGATTTTTTCTTATGTCTATAATTTTTTTTTCATCAGTAGTAGAAATTGACATAACTTTAACAGTGCCAGAAGTAGGTAAATTAATACCATTTAAAATTTTTGCAAGTGTAGACTTTCCACTACCATTTCTTCCTATCAAACACAAAAACTCTCCCTTTTTTACAGAGAGATTGATATCTTTTAATATAATTTCATTTTTTATGTTTTCATCATCATCGAAAATATTTATACTAAAATTCAAATTATTGATTTCTATTATATTCTCTTGACTATTTAAACTATTGTCCATAAATTTTTATAAACTATAAAGCCCATCAACAAAAAACTGACTAAAATAACTATTGCATCCACTTACCATCACTACCTAATCTAAAACCATTTATCGTAGTGTCATGTGCCATATATCCATACAAGCCACTTGTTGAACCCTTTGGATAAAAATAATAGAGTCCAGAATTTCCATTCCCATCTTGTATCTCTTTCCATCCTGTAACCATCATCCCATTTTCATCAAAGTAAAAATAATTTCCATTATACATAACCCAAGTTTTTTTACACATAGCACCATTATGATTTCCACTACTTGTATCAAAATAATAAAAATTATCACCACTATTTAACCACCCCATATGCATAGCACCATCTGTTCCAAGATAATATTGTAAATCATTTGCAGTTACAAAACCAGTTAGCATAGCACCATCACTACCGAGTAGATACCATTTACCACTATATTCAACCCATCCATTTTTTACCATTTTACCATCTGGTCTTATAAAATACCATTTATCATTAGTCTTTACCCAGCCAACTGTTCCCACTGCAAGTCCTGTGGTCTTATCTACACCATTATTTACATATACGAGATCTTCGGTTATTGTCTGATACCCAGACTCAACATATTCTGATTTTTTACCATATTGTCTCTGTGCATCAGTTCCCGGTGCAGTCCTAACTTTAAACATATAATCACCGGGCTTTGTCATATATGAATAAAAATTATATGATGTAGCATTAACTGCATCAATATGCACAACCGTAGAATTATCTCTATATAAAATCAAATCAAAATATCCTGAATTTCTAACATTTGGTGCCTCCCATCTCGCAATCCCCTTATCATTTTCCCAATATGCATCTGTTGGAGGATAAAATGCACCCTTCAATGGTTTTATACTAAAAATAACTTTTAAAGATGATATTGACAATCTCTGTGCTGAAATAAAGGTTCCATTTGAAATAAAACAAGTTGAACTTGAATATGAATTCAAAAATCTATAATAATATTCATTATCACTATTTCTATTATCCTCATACTCTTTCGTGCTCAAATATACAACAACCTTTGGAGCACCACCTATATCAAATACTTCATTGTTTGACATATACCATTCAGCTGAATCTATTTCATATTTTGCTTTTGCAGCCACAGAAACATTATAATCATCTGATTCTATGCCTTCTGAATTCCAATTAATATCTTCTACACCTGAATCCTTAATAGTATCATAATCAATATCAAAATTTGTTTTTATACTTATGGATGATATATCTTTATAAATTACTCTTGCATTAACTACAAAACTCCAAGTTAAAACAAAAAACAATATTAAAGGAACGATTTTTTTAATCGACATATTTAAATCTCCTCTATTAACATCTTTTAACTATTCTAATAAATTTAAAAACAATAGTCAATATAAAACACATTTTTTACATATATTAAAAAATGTAAAAAACAAAAATAAGACCATTGCAATATACAATAAAAAATTTGCATTAATCAAAAAAAAGTTGTATAATTTATCGCAAATTAAATTTGAATATAAATAATAATTTTAAAAAACTATTTGTAAATTTTTAAATGTATTTAAGGTAATCTCTAAAATATACATTATTTAAAATTTTGCTTTATGCCAATTTCTAATATATATAATTTTTAAAAAGAAATTTTGAAAATACTAAATAATTAAGATTCCAAAAGAAGCAATTATATGAAATGTAATTTTTTGCAGATTTCTTTATAATATAAAATGTTTTACTTAAAAGGAGTTAAAAAAAATATGAAAAAAATAGGTTCTTTGGTATTATCAATGTTTTTAGCATTAAATTTACTTGGTTGTAGTGGAAATAGAATTGGAGTTGCCACGGGCGGAACATCTGGAACATATTATGGTTTTGGAAGTCTTGTAGTTCAAACCTTAAATGAAAAATGTAAGGAGGATTTAAGTTTAAAAGTAGTTTCTACTGGTGCTTCTAAAGCAAATATCCAATTGGTAGATTCAAAAGAAGTGGGATTTGCCATAGTTCAAAACGATGTTATGGATTATGCATATAATGGAACAGATATGTTTGAGGGGACAGAACCTATAACTTCTTTTTCTGCCATAGCATCTTGCTATCCTGAAGCTATACAAATAATCTCTACAAAAAATATTAACTCTATAAATGAATTAAGAGGAAAGAGAATTTCAGTAGGTGATGCTGGTTCTGGCACAGAGTTTAATGCAAAACAAATACTTGAAATATATGGAATGGATATTGATAAAGATATAATAAAAAGTAATCAATCTTTTGCCGATTCTTGCGAAGCTATAAAAAACGGTTTCCTTGATGCAGCATTTGTCACAGCAGGTTCTCCTACTACTGCTGTCACAGAACTTTCTACCACTTATGAATTTAACATTTTATCTATAGATACAGCACATTCAAATTCTTTAAAATCAAAATATAAATACTACACTAACTTGACTATCCCAGCAGGAACTTATAGTTGTGTTCCAAATGATGTTAACACAGTAGCTGTTATGGCAACATTTATAGCAAATAACGAAATCAGTGAAGATGAAGTTTATGCATTTACTAAAGGATTATTTGAAAATAAAAATGAGATAGCACATGCAAAAGCAGAGCTCCTTGATCCAAACACTGGAAAGTCTGGCATTTCTATACCATTACATAAAGGAGCTGAGAGATACTATACAGAACTTGGCATTAAATAATATTAAAAAAAATTATTTATTATTTATTTTTATAGCCATAGTATCAATTACTATGGCTATAATTTTAACAAAAAAAAATAAATTAGTTTTAATTGATGATAAAACAAATAAACCTATTAGTGTTTATACATTTTTAAAAGATAATAGTTTTTCAGTAGAATTTATACACTCAGTAAACAAAAGTAAAATTATAGAATTTTATAAATTTGACAATAAAAAAAATATAATACTTTATAAAACAATTTATTATAACTTTGGTGCAGGAGTTTTGACAGAAATAAAGGATAAATGGGATTTATCATATGGTGAAGATGGAAGTATGATTATTTCAAATATGGATACTAAAATTGATGAACTCATATATATAGTTGGAACAATTTCAGATCACATACTAAAAATCAACGATAGAGAAATTGTGCTAAATAAATTATTTGGTAAAAATAGAATGATAAAATTTATGATAAAATAAATCAGGAGGGTAAAGAATTTCTTTACAAAAGATTATGAATAATTTAAACATAAAAGAGCCTAAAATCAATACAAAAAGAATATTAGAAAAATATGATGCAGAATCGAGAACAAGAAATTTTACAGGCATAAAGAAAAATATAATAAGATATTTACTTGTAGTTTTTGCAATATATAGTATTTTATTAAATTTTTATTTTACTTTTGACCCAAAAGTTAGTAGGGCTTCTTTTGTGGCAGGGTTAGTATTCTTTGCTTATGTATTGTATCCTTTTAAAAATAAAAAGAAACATAAAGATTTAAATAACATAATACCAATTTATGATTTAATACTCGCAATTTTAAGTAGTGCTTGTTATTTTTATTTTGTATTTAATTATCAAGAAATAATTAAACTCGGTATAAAATTAAACACTATTGAAATAATAATAGGTATAATAGGCATACTTACAACACTTGAAGCTTGCAGAAGAGTGACAGGAATACCTATTGTGATAGTTTCAAGTATTTTCATCATATATGGTTTATTAGAAAATAGTATAAAATTAAATGTATATAATTTGTTTTATACAAATGATGGAATTATTGGAACTCCTATAAGAGCTTGTCAGAGTTATATTGTTTTATTTGTAATTTTTGGTGCATTTCTTGATAAGAGTGGTATATCCGAATTTTTTATACACCTAGCAAACTCTATTACAGGTAATTCTGTTGGTGGACCTGCTAAAGTTGCAGTCATTTCAAGTTCTCTCTGTGGTATGGTCTCAGGTTCAAGTGTAGGTAATACTGTGACTACTGGTGCTGTCACAATTCCGCTAATGAAAAAAAATGGATACAAACCAGAATTTGCTGCTGCCGTAGAAGCTGCTGCATCTACAGGGGGACAAATAATGCCTCCTATAATGGGAGCTGCTGCATTTTTAATGATTGAATATACAAATAAATCATATAGTTTTATTGCATTAAGAGCAATACTTCCTGCCCTTTTGTATTTTGCAGGAATTTTTATTTCAGTTCACCTTGAAGCAAAAAAATTAAATCTTCAAGGTCTCCCAAAAGAAAAACTACCGATATTTAAAAATGTTATAAAAAAATCTTGGTTTTTATTAATCCCTCTCATTTTATTAGTAGTTCTAATATCTATAGGACAAACTATGACACTATCTGCCCTAATTGCAATTTTATCAGTAATAATAGTGAGTATGTTTGATAGAGAACATAGAATGAATATAGATAAAATATTGGATGCTCTTGAAATGGGTGCAAAAAATACAATCTCTGTAGGAATCGCTTGTGCTGTTGCAGGAATTATTGCTTGTATCATCACAACTACAGGTGCAGGACTACTTTTAATACAAAGTATAATTAGAATATCAAATGGTCATTTGGTTATAGCAATGCTACTCACAATGATTACTTGCATAATCTTGGGTATGGGTGTCCCTACAACTGCAAATTATGTAATCATGGCAACAACCTGTGCTCCAATATTATCAAATATGGGTATGAACGAATTTGCCGCACATATGTTTGTATTTTATTTTGGAATTGTAGCAGATATCACACCTCCTGTTGCACTCGCTGCCTATGCAGGCTCTGCACTTGCTGGTAGTAAACCAATGTCTACTGCTTTTAATGCAACTCAACTTGCTATTGCTGCATTTATTGTTCCATTCATTTTTGGTTTAAATCCAGCATTATTGTTTATTGATACAACAATATTTGAAGTAATATTTATAATTATCTCATCTCTTATTGGTATATTTGGGGTAGCAAGTGGAATAAGGGGGTATTCAATTAGAGAGACTGATCCACTACAAAGAATGATGCTAATAATTGGTGGGTTAATGCTTATATATCCAGGATTTTTCACAGATATCACGGGAATCATTTTAATAGCAGGAAGCATATTAATTGACAAATTTCAGTTAAATAATAAATAATATTATACGAGGAGAAAATATAATCAATTATAAATTTTATAATTGCATTATAAAAATTGTTTTATGAAATCATATGATTATAAACCTATAGGTGTGTGTTCTAGAAATATTCATTTTGATATTGATGATGATGGAAATATCCATAATCTATCTTTTATAGGTGGCTGCAATGGTAATTTAAAAGCAATATCTCTACTTGTAGAGGGTAAAAATGCAAAAGAAATATCAAAAATATTGAAAGGCAATATTTGTGGTATGAAGGGAACTTCTTGTGCAGACCAATTAGCAATCGCTATAAACTCTGTGCTTCAATAACTTGACAATATTTTTATATTTTGATAGTATTTAAAATGGTTTTGCGCCTTTAGCTCAGTTGGTAGAGCAGCAGACTCTTAATCTGTTTGTCCAGGGTTCGACTCCCTGAAGGCGCATAAAAAAACAATCCATTGGATTGTTTTTTATTTGCAAAATATTGTAATCTACAACGAACCCAATTGTAATACAGTTATGTTCACTCGTAGGGGCGAAGCTTGCGAGCCCACCATAATACGATAATGTTGGCAGTAGGGGCGAACCTTTGCGAGCCCTGTTATTAATTGTGATATTAATACAATATTTTAAATTCAATCAACTTTTTGATTGTTATAAAATTTTTCAATTGTAAATCCACCTTGACCTACTGATACAAAATTTCTTACAAATTTCATTATTAAAACCTCATTAATATTATTTATAAAGAACTAAACTAATCAATAAAATAAACTATTATATATTTTAACATTGCCTTTTACCAAATATGTCAAATTATTGACTTTTATATAAATTAATAAATTATATAATTATTTTAATTTGAATATTATTTTATTATAAATTTTTATTTTTTCTATATATAATCTAATATTTTAAAATATATTTCATAATCTATATCTTTAAATACATTAAAAATTATATCAATATTATAATTTTTCTAAATATATTGTTTCATATCTTTTAAATTTATATTCACACTCTCACTTGTTTTATTTTTATATTATGTTATAATTATAAATAATGAAATTTAAAATTTGATTTTTAGATTTTAGTTTGTGGCTTTTTAATTGATACTATTTTAATATATATAAAATCTATTATTGAAATTATATCCATTGGAGGTATTCAAAATGATTTTGTTAGTATTAATAATAATATTGCTAGCTTTTTTTCATAATAAATTAAATTATTTGAAAAAAAATAATATGAATTTCAAGTTTAAGTTTGTTATTTTGCCATTTCCTTTTTTATTTTTTAGAAGATGGTATTTTGATAATTTTTTTGATGATTTTGATAATATATAGCTAATAATGTTTTTTTCAAACTTTTTTAATAATATATTTTTTTATATAATTCTTAACTAATACCATATTTTTGATTTATCATTTATTTCTCTTAATGCATCCATTAATAAATAATATAAAAAATTAGGGGACACCCTTGCTTCTGGATGATTGTAAGATATAATGATTCTATTATTATCTATCACATACCGCACACCTTTATGTGTCATTTCCCATTTAATATCAATATTTTTATATACACTATTAAAAAAGGGATATTCAGTTCCACATAAAATAATTAAATCTGGCTCATATATATCTACTTGTCTCTTTAATAATTCACTATCACTAACTGCATATTCAAAAATCTCATCATTATTTGCAACAGCTTTGCCACCAGTATACTTTTTTAGATTTAATACTGCAATAGATTTTAAATACTCTTTTCGTTCTGCTTCTTCTATATTTACAATATCTTTCCAGTTATAATCTTTATCTATATTTCTAATTCCCTTAACCCATCTACATATATTATTCCATGTGCGATCTCTTCCACCATTTCTTAAAAACTCTCTTAAATCCCAATCAGTTTCATCACTATTTACTTCTTTTAATACAAATAAAATTTTGCAATTTGACTTTGCATAATCCTCAAAAGAAACAACACCATCAGGAATAATTTTATTATTTTTCTTCTTCCAATCATCAAACAATTCTTTTTCTTGCTTTATTTTTAAATCAACATCCAATGTTTTCTCCTTATCTCATATTTACTAATTAACATAGTAAACTATTTAATAATATCTATAGGACTTTCCCCTTCACTATTCTTCCAACCATTACCACTTCTACTTGCTCCTGCTACTACACCTTCTGCTCTACTCGGATTATTATAATCAATATTTTTAGTGAGTATGCCATCCTTTATAAATTTTTTAATTTTTTTTCTGCTATCCGAAATCCACGGAAAACAAGATTTGGATTCTTTTTTAGATATATTACTACCTTTTAATAACCAATATTTTCTGTTATTTTTATCATATGCAAGTTTTGCTTTAATGCCTTTACTCTCAAATTCAAAAATAAATTTATCTTCAACATCTCTATCATCAAATGGCATATCCTGAATTAAAAATTCAAATCCCAGTACATAAATCATTTTAGACGAGACATCTAAAATATTTGATAAGATATTTGTAGTTTCACTATTGAAACTTGGTGGAGTTCCTTTATTTACAATATTATATTTATATGTCTTATTTGCACTATTTAATAATTTCCAATATTCTTTTTCTAAATTTGATATAAAATCACTATCAAATACTTTATTTATAGTATTTGAAATATCTACTACCAACAATAAATAATCCCAGTCCTTTATGCGATTATGAGGTATATCCTTAATCTTAATTCTCTTTATTATATCTCCATTTGACTTACCAACATAAACTTTTCTTTTTTTAGATTCAATCAAAAAATATATACCATTTGTTTTAAACTCATCACTATCACATAAATCTATCATATCTCTTGGTATTTTATAAATTGCAATTGTTGTATTTTCGTTAGTTGTGCATTTAATTCGTCCATCAGGCCTTTTGTCTAATATTTTTACATTGATTTCCATTATTCTCTCTCCATTAAATACATATTTATCGTATCAAAATAGTATATTCTTTACTTTTTACTAAAGTTTCTTTGGTAAATGCTAGATATATAATATTCTAAAACGAATACTACATAGATAACTTATATAAAGCATATTGATTTAGCGACACACCTTCTTCTTTTGCTTTTTTAGATAATAATTTATGTAATGTTTTTGGCAGTCTAACAACAAACTTTCCACTATAATCAATTGAATCCATAGGCAAAGGAATTTTTATCCCATTTGCAATTTTAGTTTCTATATAAGATTCCATTGCATCTTTTACATCTCTATATGCTTCATCATATGTATTACCTGTTCCTATTAGCCCTTCTAACTCCAAAACTCTAGCGGCAAAATACTTTCCACTTTCGTCATTGATTTGATTAATAACAAAACTATAAGGCATACTTAGATACTTTTCCACTTCTTTTTAATTCACTTTCTTCATCTTCTTCACCATTTCCTTTTCTTTTAGTTTTCCCATATTATCTATTTAGGTCTTCTTTTTAGAATCTCATTCACATATACTGCTTTTAACGGAGGTCTTTCTTTAATGTAAATACATCTCCATCACTATTTACAAACGGCATATAGACCTTTCTGTCTATCCATTCTATAGCCAAAATATTCTAATATCTTTACTGCCTCTTCATTCCATATCCCGTTTGATTAATTATGCATTTTCTATAAACTCTTTTTTATATTAATAAAAATATAGTATCACATATGATACTATATATCAATTATAGTTTAATCATTTCTACCATCATACAATATAATTTTAACTACTATATCATAATCATCACTTTTAAAAAAATCTTTTATTGCATTAACCGCTACATTAATCGCTTCAACTTTTGGGTATCCATAAACTCCAGCTGATATGAGTGGAAATGCAATTGAATGAATATTATTTTCTTTTGCAAGTTTCAAACAACTTTTATAACACTTAGTAAGCATCTCTGCTTCATTGTGTTTACCATCTATATAAATTGGTCCTACTGTGTGAATAACATATTTTGCAGGCAAATTATAACCTTTAGTGATTTTTGCATCACCTGTCTCACATCCACCAAGTGTTATGCACTCTTTCAAAAGTTCATCACCTGCCGATCTATGAATCGCACCATCAACCCCACCCCCGCCAAGAAGCGTGTTATTTGCTGCATTTACTATTGCATCAGCATGAACTTTTGTTATGTCGTTTTTTTCGAATGATAGTGTCATATTTAATTTAAACTTTTACATTATAGTTTTATTTAGAATCAAGTGTAAGATTGAAGCAGTGCCCTAATGTAGATTTTATTAGTTCTTAGGTGAAAAAACGGTCGGTGTAGGGGACAACAGTCCAGTGGACTGTTGTCGCTTGCGAGCCCTTTATTTTATTATGGTGTGTTTCCATTACTTTTATTATAATCTTTAATCATTTCAATCAACAATTCTATAGAAGCTCGTAATTCATTTTCATTATACTTATTCCCATTATCTGGATGGTCAATTGCATTTCTAATATAAGTTGAAAGTGTTTGATAATTTATAGTCTTTCCATCTCGATCAGTATAAGATGATGACTTTAAATATTTGTTCTTATCTTTAATCTTACTCTTTATATAATTTTTTATATATGTATCACACTTACTAATTGTATCACATTCTGTTATATTTTGTAGATGTCCATATAGTTGTATATGATAATCAATCGATACAATATTGAAAGTATAATAATTTGTTTCAGCTAATGTAATTGTTGGTAAAACTTGTGGTGTATCAACTCTATTATCACTTATAACACCATTATTATTTTTCAATGAAATTACCAAAGCATTATCTTTATCTTCTAATGCACTTTTAATTACATATTCAGAGTGCGTAGCTACTATCATTTGAACAGTTTGCTTGTTATTTACAATAAATAAATCTCTATAGTACTTTAACACTTTTTCTTGCCATAATGGGTGCATACTTAATTCAGGCTCGTCAATTAAAACAGTTCCACCATTAATCATCTTCTGATTCTTTAACAAATAAGATCCCCTGAATACTATCTGCTTTTCTCCAGTACTTAATGAATCTATAGAAATTGTTTTGTCATGCTTTTTAAATAATATTCTCTTTTCTTGTTGGTTTTCATCATCAATTTTATCAAATTTTATATCATCAAAAAAATTACCAAATGCATTCTCAAACCTATACATTTTTGAATTTTTTCTATGTTTTTCATACTCTTCTGACGATACGCTATTATTACTCTTAGCTAAATTGCTCAATTTGTTACTATCTTGTGAAGAAATATCAATTAATAGTTGTTTAATATTTGTAAAATCTTCTTCTTCATCAATATTAAATTTATCTTTATCTAATTGATTTGTTCTAACCGATTGTACTTGTTTTGTTTGAAATCCCGAGCGAGCTCTTGAATATGCGACACCATATGACCTTAAATCAAATTGGTCGTTCATCATTTTGTCGCCATTATCTTTATTTCTATTTATATTTACAATTTCGCCTGTATTAATATTATGCCTTCTATGATATCCGTATTTATGATAGTCATTTTGGTCACGATCATAAAATATTTTAACTTTAAATGTATTCACAGTATACATAATGTAATCAAATGGTGTAATAGGTCCACTATTCAAAAAATATGCAAGTGTATCTAATATAGTTGTTTTTCCAGTTCCATTTTCACCTGCAATCACAATGGTATTGTATGGTGTACCATCTTTCTTTGTAAAATCTAATTCTAGACTTCCCAATACATCATGATTTTTCCACTTAATTTTTGTAATCATTATTTACCTTTCTTTATTTTTTAAACAATCTACTATGTGTACCTGTTCTAACAAGTGACAATATTAATACATCTTCTCTGATTTTATAAATTAAAATCCAATCAGATTCTATGTGACATTCTCTATAGCCTTTATAGTTCCCTCTCAATTCATGATCTCTATAATTTTCTGGTAGTTTCTTTCCATTTGCTAATATTTCAATTACCTTTTCTAATTTTAAAATATCTAACCCTTGCTTTAATGCCAATTTAAAATCATTTTTAAATTGATTAGTTCTCTCAATACTATATTTCATACTAGCAAATCCTCAAATAATTCCTTAACTGAATTAAATTTTTTAGCATTAGGCGAGTTTAACAATTTTTCACTCTCTTCAATGGCTTTCATTGTCTCTTCATTTGGTATATGAGAAACTATAGGATTAAAAAGAGTTACAAAACTATCAATTTGTTCTTCATCCATCATATTAATTATATTTATTGCAGTATCTCTTAAGCTCATATAACCTCCTTTATTATATAATGAATAATTTACCAAAATTTTTTCATAATATCAATATTGTATCATTATGGAATGCCTACTTTTTTATGTCTACTATATAATAGGGCTCGCGATGCTTCGCCCCTACAAGCATACACTACTATCTTACAAAAAGGCTCACAAAAATCCTGCCTGTCTGCAAATAGGTCGCCCCTACGAATGCTACTCCCCCCTCTCAAAATCCCCATGCACTCCACCACTCTTTTTTAATAATTTAATATCTGTTATCACTATATCTTTTTGAACTGCTTTACACATATCATATACAGTAAGAGCTGCGATTGAGCAAGCAGTCAAACTCTCCATTTCCACTCCTGTTTTTCCACTACATTTAACTGATGCTCTTATCTCTACTGATAAGTCATTTTCATTTAAACTAATATCCATATCTACACCATCTATCAATATTGGATGGCACATAGGAATTATCTGTGGAGTTTTTTTTGCACCCATAATACCTGCAATCTGTGCAACAGTTAGGACATCACCTTTCTTCATCCCACCAGTTTTTATCAAATCAAAAGTTTCTCTATTTACCAAAACTTTTGAAAAAGCAACAGCTCTCCTATCTGTCTCTTTTTTCTCACCGACATTTACCATAAATGCCTTACCTTTTTCATTAAAATGTGTAAAATCTTTTTCACTCATAAATTTACTTAATCTCCTTGTATAATATTGTTTATAAATAAATTATAATTTTATATTTATAAAAAATTATTTTTTATCTAATACTTATATCCTACATCATTTAAATTTTTTAAATAAAATATTAAAAAATTTATATAATTAGATGTTGACATAAATATTAAGAAAATATCTAAAAAGAAATCAATTCATCTAAAACTTCCTATGAGACCGTCATTATTAAACATTTTTCAAGATTTCATTTAAAAACTGTCAATTATTAGAGGTCTCTATAAAATTTATTAAATCTAAAAATGCATCATACCTCTATTTTTTGTAAAAATGTATTGAACCTTACAAAGTAAAATATTTAATAAGTTACAAGTGTTTTATATTTTAAAAATCAATATATTCAAATATTAACACAATACTTAACTAAGTGCAATAAAATATGCTTTTATTTTGTTTTATTTTTTAATATAATTAAATTTATGAATAAAAATAAAATAATAACAATTTCAGGACCTACTTGCACTAGCAAATCAGAAATTGCTGTTGCACTCGCACACATTATAAATGGTGAAATAATTTCTTGCGACAGTATGCAGATATATAAACATATGGATATAGGTACAGCAAAAATTAATGAAGATGAAAAAGAAAATATCTCGCATTTTATGATAAGTGAAATTGAACCAACAGAATCATTTAACATAAAATCATTTAAAGAGAGAACATATAAGTATATAAATGAAATAACAAATAGAAAGCACACCCCCATTTTAGTTGGTGGAACTGGATTTTATTTAAATTCTATTATATATGATAATGATTTTCCATATGAAGATTATGAAAAAAATGCTGAAATAAAAAAAGAATTAGACCAAATAGAAAAGATAGAAGGAAAAGAAGCATTATATAAAATATTAAAAGAAATAGATATTGAATCATATAATAAAATTGACAAGAATAATATTTACAGAATAAAAAGAGCAATTACATATTTTAAATTGCATAATGAAAAAATCTCTACACATAATGAATTAGAAAAATTGAAAAAAGAAAAATTTGATGGAAAATACATTTGTTTAATTGATGATAGAGATAATTTATATAAAAGAATCGATAAAAGAGTTGACAAGATGTTTTCACAAGGATTGATTGACGAAGTTAAGGCACTCATTAAATTAGGAGTTAATAAAAACTCTCAATCAATGTCTGCAATTGGATACAGAGAACTATATGATTACTGCTTTAATGAAATTAAAAATATAAAAAATGATATTTCACTAGATGAAATAAAAGAAAAAATTAAACAGCACTCAAGAAATTATGCAAAGAGACAACTTACTTGGTTTAAAACTAAAAAAAATTTTCACTTTATCAATATCAAAGATTTTTCTTACTCAAAAAAAAATATTGTAAAAAAAATTTTAGAAATTTAAAATTTAAAAATTTGTATTTTTTTTCAAAAAGTATTGACAAATAAATAAATATTTGTATAATATAAACATACAAAGAGTAGGAGGTGGATCTATGACAGGTGATTACAAAATGTCTGAGTTAGAAAAACTATATCTAAAAATTGATAATGGTATTTCTCTCGACGGAAGAACCGTAGATACTCCAACAAAAAAACCAGCAGTAAAAAAAATTACTGCAAAAAAATCTGTAGCAAATAAATCTGCTACAACAAAAAATAAAAAAAAGGAAGTAAAAAAAATGACAACTGCAAAGAAAACAACTGCTAAAAAACCAGCTGCAAAGAAACCAGCAGCAAAAAAGACTGTTAAGAAAGTAGCTGCTAAGAAGCCAGCTGCTAAAAAAACTGTTAAGAAAGTAGCTGCTAAGAAACCAGCTGCAAAAAAGACTGTTAAGAAAGCTGCACCAAAGAAGAAATAATTTAAGGCAAGACCAAAAAACAAGGTTTAATACCTTGTTTTTTTTTGTTATAATTTATATATGAATAATGATTTTTTGAAAAAAATTAAAACATATCTAAATAATGAAGAATATGACAAATTTATATCAACTCTAAATTCAAATCCTACAAATGGACTTACTATAAATACAAAAAAAATAAATTTAGATTTATTAGATTTTATAATTAAAAAATTTAATTTAGATTTTATCTATAAAAAAAATAATTACTATTATTATAAATATGATAAATCTAATTTAGAACAATTAGATATTCACCCTGGTAGCGATATACTAAATCATCTCGGTATTTACTATATTCAAGAGCCATCGGCTGCACAAGTTCTTAAAAATATTGAGTTTAGTGATAACGAATTAATACTCGATATGTGTGCAAGTCCTGGTGGCAAGACAATGCAAATACTATACGAATTAGATAGCTTTAAAAATTCATTTTTAATATCAAATGATTCTAATTATAGTAGAGCGAGAACTCTATCTAGCAATATAGAAAAAATGGGATTTTCTAATGTAATGGTTACATCAAACAAAGCAGAAGTTTTATCAAATATATTTATTAATTCTTTTGATAAAATATTAATTGATGCACCTTGTAGTGGTGAGGGAATGTTTAGAAAAAGTTGTGATGCAGTATCACAATGGTCTCAAAACCTTGTCAAAACATCAAGCGAAGTGCAAAAAGATTTACTAAAAAAAGGTTTTTATATGTTAAAAGATGGTGGCACTCTTATATATAGCACTTGCACATATTCAAAAGAAGAAGATGAGGATAATGTTGATTTTTTATTAAATAGATTTAATAATATAAAACTAATAGAAACAAAAAAGATTTATCACTTTGAAGGTATTGGGGAAGGTCAGTTTTATGCAATATTTAAAAAAGATGGTAAAATCTCTTATACTACACATGAAAAACAAAATAAATCTAATTTAAACTCAAATGAAAAAAACATAACAAAAAAATTTTTTATTGAAAACACAGATTTTATTTTAAATGAAAACAATTTATATAAAATCAATAATGACATTTACTTAACTAATTATATAAATGAAAACAAACAAAAATTAAATGTTTTAAGAAATGGCTTACTAATTGGCACTATTAATAATAAAATTTTTAATCCATCCCATGCTATATCTCATTCATATATTGCATCATATTTTAAAGAAAAAATAGATTTAGAT
>CAMIYN010000013.1 GCA_946403075.1 uncultured Lachnospiraceae bacterium
AGTTCTATTAAAAAATTGTAACATGCCCCCCCTATAAATTTCTAATATGCCCCCTGTTGTAGTTTTTTTCATAGTATTTCCCAAGGGGGGGGGGAAGTTGAGATAGGGGGTTAAAAATGATATAATAAGCATTATTACTCAATTTTTAAAGGAGGTTAGAATGAAAACTTATTATAACACTACTTATAAAAGGCGAGCAATAGAACTTATCAAACAATTTAAATCGCCGACTTTTGTCGCACAAAGTCTTGGAATACCAAAAAAAACACTTGAAAAATGGATTACAAAATATAAAAATGATGAAGCCGTATTTTTAGAAGGTTATGTTCCTGACAGTATAAAAATTAGAGAACTTGAAATAGAGAATAAAAAATTATTAAATACTATTGATATGCTAAAAAAAGCACTCGCCTTCTCGCTATGCAAAAAGTAGAAAAAGAAAATTTGATGAGATTTTCAAATACAGTATCTCAACCAATTTTTAGTGAAATTTTTGGAATGTCTAGAACTACATTTTATCGCTATAAAAATTACAAAAAGAAATTAAAAATTAATAGATTGAATTTAATGTTAAAAATATTAAATATATTTAAAGAATCTAGAAATACATATGGGGCAGCAAGAATTCATAAAGTGCTTAGTGAAGAAGGCGAAATAATTTCAGTAGCTACAGTAAATAAAATAATGAAAGAATTAAATATAGTAAATGGTTTTACTAAAAAATTAAAAAATAAAAGAAGAGTAAAAATAAATTATGATGGTTTGGAAAATAAAATAAGATACATAGATGTGGGGCATTTAAATCAAGTTTGGACTCAAGATATAACAGAGATAAAATTAGAAAGGGGAAAAGTCTACCTTGCAACTTGTATGGATTTATATAGTAGAAAAATATTGTCCTATGAAGTTTCAAAAGTAAAAGACTCGAATTTGGTTATTAGAGTTTTGAAAGAAGCCTATAAAAAAAGAATGCCAAAAGTTGGTATTTTTATACACTCAGATAAGGGGTCGCAGTATAGGTCAAAAAAATATATAAGTTTTGTAGAAAAGATGGGTGGGATAAGGTCTTATACGAGAATAAATTACTCTTGTGCAGATAATGCAGCACAGGAATCATTTCATGCAAGTTTAAAAAAGGAAGATATTTATTTAAGCCCTATAAAAGATTATGAAGAAGCAAAAAGGAGAGTAAAAAATTATATAGAAGATTTTTATAATGCAAAAAGAATACATACAAAGCTTAAAACTTCACCAGATAAATTTGAAGAATTAAATAAAAATGCCATAGATTATTCAAATGATATAAATTTTGTAAAAATTAAAAGAATTGACTTGCTTGATAAAACGACTATTGCTGAAAAAGAAAGAATGTATAGAAATTTATATGAAATTGGATACACTAAAAATGATAGATATGAAGATTTAAATATGTCTATAAAAAATTATGTTGCTTCGTTGGTATAAGGAAATTTATGAAAGCATAAGACAGTAGAGTTAGTTGTAGGGGCGAAGCACCGCGAGCCCGCATGCAAAATAGTAATGTTGGTTGTATGTGTGAAGTAAAAAATGTAATGACGAAGGCTTCCCAAGACCGAAAGAGTCATAAGAACAACCTGTCTACTGACAGGAGAACAGCTCAATTATTTTTCTATTTTTCGGTATCACTTCATTCAAAACCACTGCCTCTACTTTTTTAATTTTAATTCATTGTTTGCACTTATATTTCTTTTATGATATACTAAATTGATGAAAAAAATTTCAATCAAAAATAAAAATAGTAGAAATTTCAAAGTAGTAAAAAAGAATGCAAAATCATCTGTATTCACACATATTTTTAGTATACCAAAATACAAGAGAGAGTTATATTTAAGTTTTCATCCAAAAGATAAAAATATAGAAGATAAAGAAATAAAAACTTGGACTTTATCAAGCACATTTACTAATATACAAATTAATGATTTGGGATTACTTGTTAGAGATATAATACTTTTACTTGTAGAAGCCCAAAGTGTGTGGACTTTAAATATATTGCCACGAGTATTTGAATATCTTGCCGAGAGTTTTAATAGATATGTGATAGAGACCAATCAAAATATATATGGCACAAAAAAAGTAAATTTGCCAAAACCTGAGTTATATGTTTTGTATACAGGGAAGAAACAAATAAAAGAAAAAATTATATGTCTAAACAAAGAATTTTTTCATAATGAAGCTCCTATTGATATAAAGATAAATGTAATAACACTAAAAAATGCAAGTAAGATAGTAAAAGAGTATATAAAATTTTCAAAAGAACTTGATAAAAACAATGAAAAATATGGATTCACAAAAAAGAGTATAAATGAAACGATAAAATATTGTATAGAGCATAATATATTAAGAGAATATTTAACTGAAAATAAAAAGGAGGTATATAACATTATGACAAGTGTATATGACCAAAAGACAGCAACATATATGTATGGAAGGGAGCAGTATGCAGAAGGAAAAAGTGAAGGTATAAGTGAAGGAATAATGAATATCTTAGTAAGACAATTTAGAGATAAGAAAATATCTATAGAAGATGCGGCAAATTATTTGAATGTAACAAAAAGTGAATTTATAAAATTGGTTAATACAAAATCGTAGTGGCGAAGCATTAAAAATGTAGGGGCGAAGCACCGCGAGCCCGTATGCAAGACAGTAGTGTTAGTTGTAGTGGCGATATAAAAAATGTAGGGGCGAAGCACCGCGAGCCCGTATGTAAAATAGTAATGTTAGTTGTATGTGTGAAGCAAAAAATGTAATGACGAAGGCTTCCCAAGACCGAAAGAGTCATAAGAACAACCTGTCTACTGACAGGCGAACAGCTCAATCCTTTTTCTATTTTTCGATATCACTTTATTCAAAACCACTGCCTCTACTTTTTTTATTTTAATTTTGTTGATAGTTTTTTGATTGACAAATTAAAAAAAATGGTATATAATTCTATTAAGTAAAAGGCAAGACTTTTACGGTTATGCCATAGTTTGGTTTTTTAAAAATAGCCAACCCATAGCACGATGGGTGGCTATTTTTTATTTATATACATTAATACAATTAATAATACTAATAAAAATATGGTGTATTCTGTTACCATAACACATCACCTCCTCTCCACACTTTTTATGGTTTGGGTGCGATGGCATAACCGCCCGGATAAAGTAATCACTTACTGCTACCGTTTTATCTTGCCTATCTTTTAAAAGGATTTACCTATTAAAAGACACAACGATTATACAAAATTAATTACCATATACACAATATCATTTTTTTGATATTAATTCTTTATGTCAATTTCTAATAATAGAAATTTTCAAAATGAAATTTTAAAATCACTGAATAATGAAAGTTCCATTTTTTTATTTATCACATATATTTTAAAATAAAAAAACTAAAACCATAAAAGCTTTAGTTTTGATATTTAATATAGCCCTTACAACTTTATCTACTATCTTGCAAACGGGCTCGTGGTGCTTCGCCCCTACAACTACCACTACTGTCTTAGATACGGGCTCGCGGTGCTTCGCCCCTACGAGTATCACAAAATGTAGAAAAAAAATTTTAAAAAAATCAATATTTTGTATTGACAAATTTAATTTAATCTTGTAAAATGTATATCAAGTTAAAATTAATTAAAAAAAATTAGGGTATATTTTGCATTATTAAAAAATTTGAAACCCCCTTTTATAGTTGGGAAAAAATTAGTAAAAATTTTAGTCAATAAAAAATTAATTGTATTTTCTAAATTTTTTATAATTCAATATTCTAAAAACTTAAAAACCCCCTATTAGGATGTTTCAAAAATTGCAGATATTCCCGTATTTCCCAAGGGGGGGGGTTGTAAATTTATGAAAATATTAAAATTATTTGTATGTTTGTTGTTGATACTATCAACATCATTAGTAAATTCACTTGCAGCAATATCAGTATCCGATGGCTCTGCCTTCGTTACAAAAGCAGAATTCGCGGCTGATTTAAATAATCTATCTAATAGAATGTCTTCCCTTGAAAACTCCTTGGATGCTAAAATTGATAGTTTGGTATCAAGCTATCTCAGTAGAAATGGTATATGGAATGGGGAAAAACAAGCGGTTAGTGAGACTAAAAGTTGGGATATAGCATCTCCAAAGATCACATTAGATAGTAATAAAGCATCATATGGAGATGTTATAGATTCATCTGTAATTGTATCAAAGACATCTAAAGCAGGTTTATTTACTGGTTTTTTATATTTTATAGATTCTGATAGTTCTAATTATAATTCGAACGATTCTCGTTGGGGATATGACTTAAATACTATGGATCCAAAATACTATTTTTCTGATAATGGATTTACTCTTTTTTTAAGTTTAGAAGAGATTATAAATAATAAGAACACAACAAAATTTTCATATAACATAGGAAGTTCGATGTCTATGTTGACTACTACTAATAAGCCAACAAGTTGTCAGATGTGTATCCCTCTTCCATCTGATAAAATTTTGGTGCCTGTTAATTTTTTTGTATCAAAAGATTCACAAATAAAATTAAAAGTTTCACTAAATTTACATGGAGTTAATTTACAAAGGATCGGTGCTTTGTCTAGAAAAATTAAAGTCGGTATTGAAGATGAATTTTATATATACTAAATTTGTGTGATAGTATAGTTTTGTATCAAGTTATTATATAAATATTTAATGTTTTAAAATTATGGGTTTTGAATAACAAAATATTTTATGTATTTTTAATAAAAAAAAGAATTGAAATATTCAATTCTTTTTTTATTGCTAATTTCTTTTATACATTTTATTCTTTTAGTTAAATAATTTACCCAACTAATCTTTTAGTTTCCCTTGCAATTGCCAGCTCTTCATTTGTAGGTATTATGAAAATTTTAATTTTTGAATCTTTTGTAGAGATTAATTTTTTCTCACTTCGCACTGAATTTTCATTGTCATCAATTTCTACACCGAGGAATTTTAAATATTCACATATTTCTTTTCTTGATCTCTTGTCATTTTCCCCAACTCCTGCTGTGAAACTTATCGCATCAACTCCATTCATAGCAACTATATATGCACCAATGTATTTTGCAACTCTATATTTGAAAGCCTCAAGTGCGATGTGTGCCAAGTGATTACCTTGTTTTTCTGCTTCTTCTATATCTCTAAAATCATTTGATATGCCACCACTCATTCCAAGTACACCAGATTTTTTATTTAATATATCAAGGACTTCATTTACAGTTTTATTTTCTTTATTGCAAATATATTGAACTATAGCAGGGTCAATATCACCAGACCTTGTCCCCATTATCAAACCTTCAAGGGGAGTTAGCCCCATAGAAGTGTCAACACATTTTCCACCAATAGAACAAGATACAGAGCCACCATTACCGAGATGACAAACTATTACTTTGGCATTATCTTTTAGTTTACCAAAATTTATTGTTTCTCTTGATACGAACATATGGCTTGTGCCGTGGAAACCATATCTTCTTATGCCATATTTTTCATAATATTCATAAGGTATTGCATATAGATATGCTTTTTCTTCCATGCTCATACCAAATGAAGTATCAAAAACTGCTACATTTTTTTTGTTTGCTGCAACTTTTTCACAAGCTTCTATACCCATGAGATTTGCAGGGTTATGTAGAGGACCTAAATCAAAACATTCTCTTATAGCGGTTTTTACATCATCATCTACTATGATTGACTCAGTGAATTTAGTTCCACCATGCAAAACTCTATGTCCTATAGCAGTTACTTCATCCATAGATTTGATGACACCATATTCGTTATTCATAAGTGCATCAAATACAAGTTTAACTGCTTCACTATGTGTAGGCATAGGAGATTTAATCTCTATTTTATCAGAGCCAATTTTTTGATGAGTGAGAAGAGAACCATTAATCCCTATCCTTTCACACAAACCTTTTGCTATTACTGATTCATCTGTCATATCAATTAATTGATATTTGAGCGATGAACTACCACAGTTTAAAACTAAAATTTTCATACAATATATCCCTCCTTTGCTCCAAAACAAGCATTTGATTCATCTGTATCAATATGCATTGCAAGTGAATAGTTTTCATTTACTCTCACTACAACATCATCAAAAATTATTTTTCTATCAGGGCTATCAACCAAAACTTTTACAATATCTCCATTTTTAATATTTAATTTATTTGCATCATTAGGAGTTGCATGTATATGTCTTTTTGCAGATATGACAGCATTATCAAGTGAAATTTCACCCTTTGGACCTCTAATTTTACATTTTCCTGCATCTTTCAAATCCCCTGATTCCCTGACAGGTGCATTTACTCCTATGTTTCTTGCATCTGTCAAGGATACCTCTACTTGGGTTTTGTCTCTGACAGGACCAAGTATTGACATTTGAATTTCTGATTTTTCACCGACTACTACTACTTTTTCTTCACAAGCAAATTGTCCTGGTTGTGATAAATCTTTCTTTTTTGTCAATTCATATCCATCGCCAAATAGTGTATATAAGTCATCTTTTGATAAATGGCAATGTCTTGCACTTGTTTCTACTATAAATTTATCCATATAATTTTTATAATACAATTTATAAAAAAATTGACTATATTTCTCCTTTCAAAATTAATTAGTTAATTTTAACATAAAAGTATTTAAAATTCAATTTTAATGAATTAGCATAGA
This sequence comes from uncultured Lachnospiraceae bacterium, assembly GCA_946403075.1. Lineage (GTDB taxonomy): Bacteria > Bacillota > Clostridia > Lachnospirales > Lachnospiraceae > UBA3633. The sequence goes on from CAMIYN010000013.1 coordinate 6,693, forward strand.
GTAAAATATTTTAGTTTTAATGAAAACTCTAATAATGGACATTTTCCAAAATGAAATTTTTAAAATAACTGAATAGTGCAGGTTACATAGAAAACTTTAGATAAATTGTAGTTTTTTTAGATCTTTTTTAAATAATCTATAAGCGACTTTTGACATGTTTTGGTATAAGTGGTAAAATCTTTTGGAATGGTAAATGAATTAAAATTTTATGAAAAGCCAACGAGAGAGCAGTTAGATAGAGTAGAAAAATATGCAGATGAATTAAATATTAAAAAACTTCTTTACAAAAAATTTAATGAGATAAGTGGTGGTGAAAAACAATTGGTTTCAATCTGTCAATCATTACTACAAGATGCAGAAGTCCTAGTTTTAGATGAGCCAACATCTTCTCTTGATAGCGAAAATCAAAAACTTGTTATTGATATCATTATGAGATTATCAAAAGAATATAATAAAACAATCATTTTTTCTACACATAATTTGGCACATAAAAATATAGAGGGATGTAGTGTTATAACAATAAACAAATTGCAATATTAAGTATTTTTTTATAAAATGACCAATATATAGTATAGGAATGGAGGTATTATATGTATGAGATGTTAGGATTACTGATAGTGTTATTTTTTATATAACCAATAATTGCTATTATTGCTATAAAAGAGTTCAATGAAAAATTAAAAAGTAAGTTTTAAATAATATATCTAATAATGATTTTTAAAAAATCGTTTTAATTATAAATGTAAAAATAAATATTAAACACGATATGAGTTTTTATAAACTCGCATAAATTTTTATTTTTTAATGTATATATCATACGAAGTATAAATTTTACAAAACTCCAAGAGGAATTATAATCTTTGCCCTTCAAGATTTATTCTTATAAGGTTTTTTATATAATTTTTGCTGTTTTAAATGTGGTTGTTAAGAAAAAATCAATGTGTTATAATTAAAAAAATGTATTTTTTATTATTTAATGAAATATAAAAAAATTTTTATGTTTTAAATAGAAAGGAAATTAAAAATGGCTGAAAAAATTTTAACAACTGAATATAGTGAGGAGATGAAAACAAGTTATTTAAATTACTCAATGAGTGTAATAACCAGTCGTGCAATTCCTGATATTAGAGATGGATTAAAACCAGTTCAGAGAAGAGTTTTGTATGATATGAATGAATTGGGGGTTCATTACAATAAAGATACTTTGAAATCTGCAAGAATTTGTGGCGATACTATGGGAAAATATCATCCACATGGTGATAGTTCTATATATGAAACTTTGGTAGTAATGGCACAAGACTTCAAAAGAAATATGCCACTTGTCATAGGACAGGGTAATTTTGGTTCTGTTGAAGGTGATACTCCAGCTGCACAGAGATATACAGAGGCAAAACTTGCAAAATTTACAGATGATGTGATTTTAAGAGATCTTGATAAGACAGTAGATTTTATGCCTAACTATGATGAAAAATTAAAGGAACCTACAGTTTTACCTGCGAGATTTCCAAATTTTTTATTAAATGGGGCAGAGGGTATAGCAGTTGGTATGGCCACAAGTTCGCCATCACATAACTTATCTGAAATATGTGATTTGATAGTTGCCTTTATTAAAAACCCTAAAATGTCTATAAAACAAATGATGAAATATGTTTTAGGTCCTGACTTTCCTACTGGTGGGATAGTTTCAAATATGAGTGAATTATTGAATATATATACTACAGGTGTTGGAAAGTTAAAACTGAGAGGTAAAATAGAATTTGAGCCTGCAAAAAAAACAAAAGATAAAGACAAACTTGTGATAACAGAAATTCCATATACAATGGTTGGAGATGGTATAAGTAAGTTTATGTCTGATGTGGCAATGCTTTGCGAGAGTAAAAAAATAGTTGATATAACAGATATATACAATCATTCAGATAAAAATGGTATAAGAATAGTTTTGGAATTAAAAAAGGATGCACCTGTAGATAAAATTATAAATCTTTTATATAAAAAGACAAAACTTGAAGATACTTATTCAGTAAATATGCTTGCAATAGTTAGTGGTAGACCTGAAACTATGAATCTAAAGAGCATAATAGAAAACTATTTAGAATTTCAATATGAATTAATAAACAAAAAATATAAAAATTTACTTGACAAAGAAAATGACAAAAAAGAGATAGAAGAAGGGTTGATTAAGGCTTGTGATTTGATTGATGCGATAATTGCAATGCTCAGAGCAGCAAATTCAAGAGAAGAAGCAAAACAATATCTTATGACAGGTAAATCAAAAACTATAGTTATAAAAGATAAAAAACTTGAAAAAATTGCAAAAGGGTTTGACTTTACTGAAAATCAGGCAAATGCAATTCTTGATATGAGACTCTATAAATTAATTGGATTAGAATTATTAGATTTAAAAAATGAATATAAAGATACACTTGCAAAAATAAAATTATATAAAGAGATATTGAAAAATAAAGATAAAGCAAGTGATTTGATTATTGAAGATATTAAAAGTATTAAAAAAGAATATGGAAGAGATAGAAAAACTTTTTTTGAGGATGCAGAAGAAATAGTTATCGAAGAAGAGAAACCAGAGAGCATGCCTTGCGTTTATTTGCAAGATAAATTTGGGTATTGTAAAACAATAGATACTACTCTATATGAAAAGAATAAAGACACTATTGATGAAGAATATTTATATGTGTATGAAACTAACACAGATGATAGGGCGATTATATTTGGAACAAAAGGGAATATGTATCAAATAAAAATTGAAAATATTCCATTGACAAAATTAAAGGATAAAGGAAAGCCGATAGATAATTTATCAAAGTTTGATAGCTCAAGAGAGAATATTGTATCAGTTTATACAAGTGAATATATAAAAAATGCATATTTCTTTATTGTTACAAAGAATGGACTCATTAAGTTAGTAGATACTATAGAATATGATACAGCAAATAGGACAGTTGCTGCTACAAAACTAAATGATAATGATGAAGTTGCAAAAGTTTTACTCTGCTATGCAGAAAAAGATATAGTGATAAGAACAAATGAAAACTATTTTTTGAGACTTAAACCAAAGGATATTCCACTTTTAAGAAAGTCAACAAAAGGTGTAAAGGGAATAACTCTCTCAAAATCTGATTTTGTAATAGATGCTTTCGTATATGAAGAAAATATGTCTTTAAACATAGAAAATAAAAAGGTAAAATTGGCAGGGCTTAAACAAGGTAGCAGAGGGAATAAGGGAGTTAGACTTAAATAAATTAGTTATTTAATTTTAATTTTTTGTGTGATATAATTTGATAAAAGGGGTGCATTATGAATAAGGCTGACATAGAAATTAAAAATTTACTTGATATATCAAAAACTGATTATTATTTTTTATTTAAAAATCTAACTTATCCTTTTGAACTAATAAAAGTATTAAAAGATAGGTTTAGAGAAGCAGTAGATAAATTGGATTTTTCAGAGTATAATCGCATAAAAGATGGTGTATATGTGCATAAGAGTGTGACTATCTTAAAAAGTGTTTATCTTGGAAAAAATATTATAATTGGTAAAGATGCAGATATTAGAAATTCTGCTTTTTTGAGAGAAAATGTGATAATAGGTAATAATTGTGTAGTTGGAAATTCTTGTGAGTTAAAGAATACTTTGATGTTTAATGAGTCAAAAGTGCCACATTTTAATTATGTTGGTGATTCGATACTTGGATATAGAGCACATTTAGGAGCAGGAGTTATTTTATCAAATTTAAAAGCAGATAAATCAAAAATTGTTTTAAAACTGGATGATGGAAATATTGACACAGGGTTAACTAAGTTTGGAGCAATAGTTTCTGATAATGTTGAAGTTGGTTGTAATTCTGTATTAAATCCAGGGACTATAATTGGCAGGAATTCAAATATTTATCCATTACAATCAATTAGGGGTGTGATTAGTTCTAATATAATATATAAATCAAAAGATGTGATAGTAAATAAGGAGAATAGATGAGAAATAAATTTTTAGTATTTTTATCTGTTGTTGTATCATTATTTATAATTTTTTGTTTTGCTATAATTATAATAGTTCAGTATCCAAGTTTGAAATATGAATTATTTAATTTTATTGAAAGTAAAACTGGTGTCAGTGGAATTTTTCAAAATTTTGATAAAGAGATAGAAAAAGATACAAGTGAGTCAGTGGATGCCCCTTATGTAGAAGAAAAGGAACAAATAAGTTATTATGAAGGAAATTTCATTGATGCAAACGGGAATATAGATATTGAGTATCCTATTATAACTGGAATTACTGATGAAGAAAGATTAAATCAAATAAACAAAAAAATATATGATAATGCTATTTCTATTATTAATGTATATCCTATATCTACCACAAATCAAAAATTAGTAATTGAATCAAATGTTAAGTATTTAGATGATTATAAGGTTATAATTACATATGAGGGTATTGTTTCTTCTTTAAAAAATACTACTAATAAAAAAACGACTAACACAAATAAATCTAAATCTTCTTTGGGTAATAGTGGTAGTGGAGGATTATACACAGGTTCAAGTAAGTATAGTGATAATCCATCAAATAATTATCAAATACCTGGTGCAGTTTATCAAGAAAATTTTGGATTGAACACTCAAAATGGTGTATCTACAACTCCAGAATCACAATATGTGCCCCAGACAGTTTCACAATTTGATAATTTGCCTATACAAAATTCTAATCCAAGTGCGACAATAGTTAATCCAGATGGGAGTGTCCCTCTTAATCCATCGTATTCAAGTGGGCCTCCTGTATTTAATACTTTTGGTATGGTTGATGATTTAGTTATTCCTTTGGCTAACACTATTTCAAGCAATGAAGATAGAATTTTTTATACAAATACTATTGATTTGACATCAGGTTATGATATATCTTTGCCACTCTATCAAAGATCAACTGAGATAGCAAAATATATGAGAAGTAGAGATTGTGAGTTAATAGAAAAATTTATTGATGATGAGTCTGAAATAAAAAAATATATTAGAAATAATTCTGAGTCTTCTTTGGTCAACATATTAAATTCTGCAGATTTTCAAAATAATAAATTATCAAAATGGCCTGATTGCTTTAGTTATGAATTAGATGGATATATATATATATTTTTTAAATTAACTAAAAAACTTGGAAACTATACAATTATTAGATATCAAATAAATTAATTGTAGGGTGAACTAATTATGTAGTGCTGAGGTTTAGATCCTACTATATGGATAAAATTTTAAATATAAAATATTAAGGGGGATGGCTAAATGATTAATTATGCAGAAAATGTGTATGTGTTTGATCATCCATTGATTAAACATAAAATTACTATGCTTAGAGATAAGTCTACTGGAACAAATGAGTTTAGAAGCATTGTAGAAGAACTTGGAATGTTGATGGGGTATGAAGCATTATCAGATTTAAAAATTAAATATGTTGATGTTGAAACACCTATTGCAAAATGCAAAGCACCTATTCTTGATGGTAGAAAACTTGCGATAGTTCCTATTCTAAGAGCAGGGCTTGGTATGGTTTCTGGGCTTACTGCATTAGTTCCAACTGCAAAAATTGGTCATATAGGAATGTATAGAGATGAAGATACATTGGAACCACATGAATATTTTTGCAAACTTCCAAATCCAATTGAAGAGAGAGTAATTTTGGTGGTTGACCCCATGCTTGCAACAGGTGGTTCTGCAACTGATGCAATAAACTTAGTGAAGTCAAGAGGTGGTATAAAAATAAAATTTTTGGCAATTATTGGATGTCCTGAAGGAATAGAAAAACTACATAGTATGCATCCAGATATACAAATTTATATTGGAATTGTTGATGAAAAGTTAAATGAAAAAGGATATATTGTTCCTGGACTTGGAGATGCTGGAGATAGAATTTTTGGGACAAAATAAAAAATGCCGCTGGTCGGACTCGAACCGACAAGGTTTCCCGCACGATTTTGAGTCGTGTGCGTTTACCAATTTCGCCACAGCGGCATTTTTATTATCATAACACAATAATAGTTTTATTGCAAGTTTTAATATGGATAAAAAATACGACGAATTTTATAAAAATATTAAAAATTTTTTGAGAGATAAGTTGTTAGGTGATGATTTGAGAAAGTTTTGTTATGTCGCTTTGGAAAATAGCAAGTGTTATAATGTTCTGCTTGAAGAGTATATGTTTTACATTAATTTAAACGACTTAGATAAGGAATTTAATTTTAATTATAAAAAAAACTTAAATAAAAAATTAGAAGATACAAAAAACAAAATTGTTTTGAGCGATAAAAAAATCATAAAAAAATATATAATGATAACCATAATTTTTTCTATTTTTTCGTTGTTTTTACTTATAATAGTTTTGAGGATAATTTATAGATGAAAGATAAAATTTTATTAATTGATGCATATAGTATAATTTGCAGAGGTTTTTATGCCCTTCCACCACTTACATATAATGGGATGCATACAAATGCAGTCTTGGGGTTTTTAAATATTCTTTATAAGACAATAGATGATGAAAAACCAAAATATATTGCTGTTGCTTTTGACGAAAATAAAAAAACTTTTAGACATGAATTATATAAAGAATATAAAGGAAATAGAAAACCTATGCCTATTGAGTTAAAGGAGCAAGTCCCATATGTAAAAGATATTTTAGATGCATCTTGTGTAAAATTTTTTTCAAAAGAAGGATATGAGGCTGATGATATACTTGGGACTTTGGCAAATAAATTTGCAAGTAAGGATATAGAAGCAGTAATTTTATCTGGCGATAAAGATATGCTACAACTTGCTACGGAAAATATAAAAATTAGACTAGTTAAAACAATAAAGAGTGATATAAATATATATGAGTATTATGATAAAGATGTAGAAAAAGAATATAATATTACTCCAACTGAGTTTATAGATATGAAAGCAATAATGGGGGATCCTTCTGATAATATAAAAGGACTACCTGGCATTGGTAAAATTACAGCAAACGATTTAATAATTAAATATAAATCAGTTGAGAATATTTATAATCATATAGATGAGATAAATAAAAAATCGATAAAGAGTGCTTTTATAGAACATTTTGATGAAGCAATTTTTTATAAAAAATTAGTAACTATCAAAAAAGATGTTCCTATTGATTGTGACTTAAAAGATTTAGAAATTAAAAATTTATTTAATGAGACTGCATTTTCAAAAATTAGTGAACTTGGCTTAAAATCACAGTATAAGAGATTTGATAAAAAAGTTCAAAAAAATGTTGAAACAAGTGTTCTTGTGGAAAATCCTTTTAATGAAGATGAAAAAATATCAATTAGTTTAAATAAAGATGAAAATAAAAAAAGTGAGATAATAGATTTTTTAAATAAAGAAATTATAATAGTTGATAATGATGACAAAATAATTGAGTTAAAAAATAAGATTGTAGAAGAAAAAGAAAAAATAGCAGTATTTATATATATAGATTATGTTGGTAGTGAAAATAGAATATCATCTATCACATTTACAGATAAAACCTATGTCTCAATAGGGGTTGATTATAAAAAGGAAATTATAGAGACAGATGCAAAAGTTTATTTATTTGATTTAAAAAGTTCGTTAAAATATTTTGATACAAATTCAAATATATTTGAAAAATTTAAAATTAAAAATAAAGAAAAATTTGAAGATATTTCTATAATGTCTTATGTATTAAACTCGAATCTCGCATCTCACACATATTCTAATCTTATGAAATACTATTTTGGAATAACTCTGGAAGCTGAAAAAGAGTATCTAAAAAAGAATAATCTAATTAACTATATTAATGAAAAAAATTATAAAGAAGATTTTATCAAATATGTGACAACAAAGTCAAAGTCTGCATATATTTTATCTGACCTTTTGTCAAAAAAAATAATCAGTGAAAAACTTGATAAAATATATTATGAAATAGATTTACCATTGAGTTTTGTGTTATACAATATGGAAAAAATTGGCATTTTAGTTGATAAAAAAGAGCTATCAAAATATGATAAAGACCTAGATGAAAAAATAAACAATTTAACAAAAGAAATTTATAATTTGGCAGGTTTGGAATTTAATATTAATTCACCAAAACAGTTGGCAGATGTTTTGTTTAATAAACTAAATTTGACCTATGAAAAGAAAAAAGGTGAAAAAGTATCTACATCAATAGAAGTATTAGAAAAGCTGAGAGATAAACATGAAATTATAGATAAAATAATTTTTTATAGGACTGTTAGTAAATTATCTACAACATATGCAAAAGGTATGATTGAGTATATAGATACAAATAATAAAATTCATACATCATTTAATCAATGCGAGACAGCAACAGGTAGACTTTCAAGTGAAAATCCAAATTTACAAAATATACCTATAAAGACTGAACTTGGAAAAAAATTTAGGAAGGTGTTTATCCCAAGTCCAAATACTAAATTTATTGATGCAGACTATTCACAGATTGAATTAAGAGTGCTCGCCATAATGTCAAAAGATAAAGAATTAATAAATGCATATAAAACAGGAGAAGATGTTCATACAATTACTGCAAGTCAAGTTTTTTCTATTGATAAAAGTAATGTGACTGATGAAATGAGAAGAAAAGCAAAAGTTGTAAATTTTGGAATTCTATATGGGATGTCATCTTTTACACTTGGTGAAGATTTAAAAATAGATATAAAAGATGCAAGAGAATATATAAATAGATATTTTGACAAATATAAAAATGTTAAAGAATATTTGGATAATGCAGTGAAAAATGCCGAAGAGACAGGGAAAACTACCACATATTATGGCAGGAATAGATATATACCTGAATTTAAATCAAATAGTCCTATGATAAGGGCATTTGCTAAAAGGGTAGCAATGAATTCTCCTATACAGGGAACAGCAAGTGATATTATAAAAATAGCTATGTTAAATATTGAATCAGAATTAGATAAAAATAATTTAAAGAGTAGAATGATTTTACAAATTCACGATGAAATATTAATAGAGTGTGTTAGTGGAGAAGATGAAAAGGTTAGAGAAATATTGAATAAATGTATGAAGGATAGTTTCACTTTTGATATACCACTTGCAATAAATATAAAAGTAGGTTCTAATTTTGAAGAGGTTCACTAATATGTATGATATAGAGAGTGAAAATATTATACCATTTAGTATGTTAAGAATAAGTTTCCTTGAATTATCAGAATTTTCGGGTTCAAGTAAGGGAATGAGATATATTATTAAAAAAGAAATAATTGATGATAAAAAAATTTTGATGGTGTATACATATAAAGATAAATTTAATTTTAAAAATACAAAAGATGAAGAAATAATAAAAAAAAGTTTTGATTTTTCAAAAGATGGGATAGAAGACATAAAAAAATATTTAACTGAAATAAGGGATAAGTATAGTAATTAATGAAGATTTTGGGGATTACTGGTAAAATTGGTTCAGGGAAGACTACCGCAGTAGACATTATAAAAAATAAATATAATGTTCGCATTTTAAATTTGGATGATATCGCAAAAATGATAATAAAAGAAAAAAAAATTGAGTTTAAACTTGTAGAAGATAGTTTTTTATCAAGTAAAGATTTGAATTTTGTAAAGTCAACTATTCATCCAATTGTCTGGGATAAAGTAAAAAAAGAAATCAAAAATTTAAATAATATTTATGATATAGATTTTGTTATTATAGAGACTGCACTTCCAAGTGAAGTTTTTTTTGATATTTGTGATAATACAATATGTATTGATAGTAAAAAAAATATTGAGTTATTAAAGAGTAATAGAGATTATAATGACAAAAAAATTAAAATGATTTTAGAAGAACAAAAACAATATGAAGCATTTTATAAATTATGTGATAAATTTATAAATAATGATTATGATAAAAAAGAATTTATTAATGTTATACTTGATAGTATAAATGAAATCTATACAGATAAATCTAAAAATAAAATAAAAATAGTATCCATAAGAAGTAGTAGTGAAGGTAATTGCACTTTTATATCAAATGGCAATAAAAATATATTGGTTGACTGTGGAATAAGTATAAAAACCTTAAATGAGTGTCTCTGTAATTATGATTTAACATTAGATGATATAGATGCAATTTTTATAACACATAAGCATTCAGATCATATAAAATCAATTGAAGCTATACTTTCAAAATATAGAATTAAAATTTTTGGATTAAAAGAAACCTTGTTAGACATATATAATTATTTAATAAATAAAAATATTTCCGTAGATACAAAATTATTTTATCCTCTACATATTCAAAATAATTTTTCAAATTCTTATAGTGTAAAGATTGATGATAATATGAAGGTAAAGTATTGCGAGGCTTATCATGATGTACCTTGTATATTTTACAAATTTTATATAGAAAATTTAACTTTTGCAATTTTGACAGATTGTGGAATGTTTGATTCAAATATTATAAATTTTTTGTTAGATGTAAATTATTTAATGCTTGAATGTAATTATGATATAGAGATGTTGACAAAAAATACAAATTATCCAGATTATTTAAAAAAGAGAATAGCTGGAACTAAGGGTCATATGTCAAATGTTGATTGCACAAGATTAATCTATGAAATAGCAAATGATAAATTAAAACTAGTATGTCTATCTCATATAAGTAAAAATAATAATACAGAAGAATTTGCATATAGATTTGTGACAGAATATCTAAATGAATTAAATGTAGAAAATAAAATGTTACCTAAGATAATCACTGCATCAAGAGTTAGAGAAACAAGAATATATTAATGAAAATTATAAAAAGTCAAATAATTTATTTAAGATTTTTCATGGAACTTTAATCATTTAGTCCTATTAAAAATGAAATTTTGAAAACTTTGGATTTAAGATTTACAATAAAAAAAGGCATAAATATTTTTATGCCCTTTCCACTAAACCAGATTTTAAACATTTTGTACAAACATACTCTTTTTTATTTCCTGAACTAGTTTTTATCATAACATGTTTTAAATTTGATTTAAAAATTTTGTTTGATCTTCTATGTGAATGGCTAACTTGATTGCCAAAATGAACACCTTTTTCACATACACAACATTTTGCCATAGAATAACCTCCTTATGTATATTGCAATTTGTTTAGTATAACATCATTTTTTAAAATTGTAAAGAGCATATACCTATCTTATTAAATAAAATTGTTAAAAAACAATATTTACAAGAATTGTTTTTTGTGTTAAAATCGTTATGTTATATGGTTGGAAATCATATAGAAAAGGGGGTAAATATGGCAAAAGAAGGAATACATCCAAATTATGTTGAATGTAAAGTAACTTGTAACTGTGGCAATGAATTTACTACAAGGAGCACAAAGCCACAAATCCATGTTGAAATATGTTCTAAGTGTCATCCTTTTTATACTGGTCAACAAAAATCAGTAGCAGCAAGAGGAAGAATTGATAAGTTCAATAAAAAATTTGGAATCAAAGGAGAATAAGGGCGACTTTTCGCCCTTGATTTTTATGTCAAAGAAAAAATATAGTGGAATAGGTGGTCAAGCAGTTTTAAATGGCATTATGATGAGAAGTAGAGATGAATATTCATTAGCTGTGAGATTGGATGATGGAAGCATAAAAGTAGAAAAATCAAAATATGAAATGTTAAAAGATAAATATAAAATTCTTTCCTTCCCCTTTATAAGGGGAATTTTTGCGATGGTAGATTCACTTATTTTGGGAACTAAAACACTTAGTAGAAGTGCAGAGCTTGCAGTAGAAAATGAAGAAATTGTAGAAACAAAATTTGAAAAATTTCTTAAAGAAAAATTTGGTAAAAGGGGAGAAGATTTTTTACTTGGATTAATAACTATTGTATCCTTTATTGTAGCACTAATGGTTTTTATGCTGCTACCTGCAGGTGTTGGGAGTCTAATTAGAATTTTTATAAAAAATAGATTGATAGTTTCTGTAGCAGAAGGTTTATTTAGAATTATATTATTTGTCTTGTATATTAAATTAATTTCATTTATGCCAGAGATAAATCAAACTTTCATGTATCATGGAAGTGAACATAAATGTATAAACTGCATAGAGAGTGGACTTGATTTAACTGTTGAAAATGTTATTAAGTCAAGTAAAGAGCATAAGAGATGTGGGACATCATTTTTAGTTATTGTTATGATGATATCAATAGTTTTTTTTATGTTTATACAAATTGAAGATATAAAAATTAAATTTTTATCAAGGATACTTTTAATTCCTATAGTCGCTGCTATCTCATATGAATTACTTTTATTTATGGGTAAATTTGATAATAAATTTGTAGATATAATTTCAAAACCTGGTATGTGGATGCAAGGACTCACTACAAAAGAGCCAACAGAAAAACAAGTAGAGGTTGCAATAAGAGCTGTCAATGAAGTATTTGATTGGAAAAAATTTATAAAAGATAATTTTAGTTAAAATGTATGAAAATTAATGATATATTAAATGATGCAATAGAGATTCTTAAAAAAAACAAAATAGAAAATTCATATTTTGATTCGAGAGAGATTTTGTTAAATTTATTAGAAATGGATTTATCGAGTTTTTTGTTTTTATATGATAAGGAATTAGAAGAAATATATGAAAAACGATTTATACAAAATTTAATTAATGATTATAACCAATTAATTAATTATAGAGCAAATAATGTCCCCCTCCAATATATACTAAATGAAGCATATTTTTTAGGATTAAAATTTTATGTAGATGAGAGAGTGTTAATTCCAAGATTCGACACAGAGGTTTTGGTGGAAAAAGTTTTAATGGATAATAATGATAAAAATAAAACAGTGCTTGATTTGTGTACTGGAAGTGGATGCATTGCTATAAGTTTATCAAAACTTGGTGATTTTAAAATAGTTGTTGGAAGTGATATATCAAAAGATGCTATTGAAGTTGCATCAAAAAATGCTAATGATATTTTGGATTATGAAAAAAAAGATATGGAAATGAATAAAGAAATTTATTTTTTACAAAGCGATTTGTTCCAAAGCATATACAAAGTATCTGATTCAATTGGTGTAGATAAATTTGATATAATAACTGCAAACCCTCCATATATAAAAACTTCTGAAATACATAAATTACAAAATGAAGTTAAAAATTTTGAACCAAGAATTGCCCTCGATGGAGATAGAGATGGACTTAAGTTTTATAGAGAAATTGCAAATACTGCAGATAAATATTTAAATATTGATGGGAAAATATATGTGGAGATAGGCTTTGACCAAAGGGATGATGTAATCAAAATATTTAAAGATAAGGGTTTTGAGATTTGTGATGTAGTAAAAGATTTAAATAAGATAGATAGAGTTATTGTTGTAAAAAAATAGATATTATATTGAGGTGTAAAAATGGATGAAAGTACATATTTAGGAAGTGAAAAAATAAGCAAATTGTTATTTAAGTTTTCTATGCCCTGCATTTTTGGGTTAATTATTTCAAGTCTATACAATATAGTTGACCAAATATTTGTGGGGCAGGGGATAGGATATCTTGGGAATGCAGCAACAGGAATTATTTTTCCTCTAACTATGATTGGACTTGGGATAGGAGTATTTTTTGGTGATGGAGTATCTGCTACAATTAGTGTAGCACTTGGTAGAGGTGAATCAAGAAATGTTGATAAGGCAGTAGGCACAAGTATGGCTGTGTCTTTTGTAGTAGGATTAGTTTTTACAATTATTTATTATTTACTTGGTGATAAGATTTTATATTTAGTAGGTGCTACATCTGCAAATATTGATATGGCGAGAGAATATGGATTTGTAATTTTTTTGATGATGCCAATTTTTATAGTACAAACCACGATGTCAAGTGTCATAAGAGCAGATGGAAGCCCAGTTTATGCGATGGTTGGAATGCTTGCTGGTGCTATATTTAATATAATTGGCGACCCTGTTGCAATTTTCATTTTAAAACTTGGTATTTCAGGTGCTGGATATGCAACTATTTTGGGACAATTACTTAGTTTTATAATTTATGCATTTTATTTTAATAAAACTAAAAATTTTAATTTAAAAAAACAGAGTTTTATACCAAAATTTAGTGTCCTAAAGAGAATCATGGCACTTGGTTCATCAAGTTTACTCACACAAGTTGCAGTTGTAATTGTTACTGTAGTAAATAACATTTTGCTGGTTAAATTTGGGAATATGTCAAGGTATGGAGCAGATGTATCACTTGCTGCTTTTGTAGTAGTGATGAAATTGTTTCAAATAGTTTTGTGTGTAGCAATAGGGATAGCAGCTGGGGGACAACCAATAGTAGGATATAATTATGGTGCAAAAAAATATGATAGAGTAAAAGAATTGCTTAAAACAATGTTACTTTGGACTACTATAACTTGCGGTATATGTTGGATATTATTCCAAATATTCCCAACCTTTTTTGTAGAGTTATTTGGATCTGATAATAGTGATTATATATATTTTGCAACACTTTGTCTTAGAATTTATTTAATACTATTGGTTCCTGCTTGTTTAGTAAAAGTATGTGCTATATTTTTACAGTCAATAGGTGCGGCAAGATTAGCAGCTCCACTATCTATATTTAGAGATGTTTTGCTTATTATTTTTTCAATATTATTAGCAAATAGAATTGGTATAGAGGGAATATTTTATGCTGCCCCAATCACTGATATTTTTTCATTTGGTGTAACACTTATGATTATGGTTAGGATTATTAAATCATTTAGTGTGAGTGAAGAAGTAAAAGAAGTAGATGTATTAGACAATAAAAATGTATTAATTAATGAATTGATAAAGCCATCAAAGAAAGGTGTAATAGTTGCTATATCAAGAGAGCATGGAACTGCTGGAAAGAGAATAGGAGAATTAATAGCAAAAAAACTAAATATACCATTTTATTGCACTGAAATTATGAAGATAGCAAGCATTGAAAGTGGTATTTCAAATGAATTTATAAAAAATATAAATACTAATGATGATACAGTTTTGGGTGGATATTATATGAGTTCATCATCAGTTCAATATGCAATGACAGCACAGGCAAATGCTATTAATAAAATTGCAGATGCTGGCTCTTGTGTAATGGTTGGTAGAGCTTGCAATTATGTCCTTAAAGAGAGAGAAAATGTAGTAAAAGTATTTATACATGCTCCATTTGAGTATAAAGTAAATAAAGTAATAGAGATGTATAAAGATAATAAGGTAAAAGCAGAATCTTTTGTTAGGATGTCAGATAATGCAAGGGCAAGATATTATAAGAGTGTATCAGGGCATGAGTGGAATGATTCAGATCAATTTGATATTTCAATAAATGCAAGTATTGGGGTAGAAGAGTCTGCAAATGTTATATGTAGTTATATAGAAAATGTTATAAAATAGAGGTAAATATGAAATTATCAATCAAAAAAATATTTATTGTTTTTTTTACTATTGGATTAATTTTTAATACTATATCTTGTAAAAATGTAGATGATATAGAGACTACAGAGAAATTATCGCAAACAAATAAAAAGAATATTGCCATTTCACTTCCTACCAAAAAAAATGCAAGATGGAATAGTGATGGAAATTTTTTAAAAAAGAGTTTTGCAAATCTTGGATATGATGTAAACATTATTTATTCAGATAATATTTTGTCTCATCAGTTTAGAGATGTAAAAGAATTAATTAATAGTAATTTTGATGCAATAATTATAGCTCCAATTGATAAAAATGCTTTATCTCAAATTATAAACACTGCTAATGGGAAAAATGTAAAAATAATTTCATATGATGATATTATTAATGATACAGATTGTGTTGATTATAGTATTAGATTTGATGATTATTTAATAGGAAAAATGAATGGTGAATATATAGAAAAGAAATTAAATTTAAAAAATAGTAGTGGTAAGAAATATAATATTGAAATATTTACTGGTGATTCAAGTGATGAAAAATCAAAAAATAGATATGATGGGCTTATGAGTATTATAAAAAAATATATAGATAATGAAGTTTTAGATGTGTTATCACAAAATGTAGAATTTTTAGATGTTTCTATTTCAAATTGGAATTCTGCAACTGCTATGAATAAAATGCAAGACATAATTGACACATATTATACAGATACTAAACTTGATGCTGTCATATGTTTAGATGATAATTTGGCAAGAGGCATAATAAGTGCAATAGATTTAAGTTATAATTTGTTAAATGATATAATTGTCACAGGAGAAGGAGCATATCCTATAAATGCAAATTATATCTTGGATGGAAAACAGAGTATGACTATTTATAATTCAAATGAAAGAGAAAGGGATCTGCTAGTTAGATTAGTTGATTCAATCTTAAAGAATGATGGTTCTGGTGATGTGATAGGTGATGAAAATTTAGATTATGTTTTTGATTTTATAGATAATAATAAAACAAAAGTACCTACATATTACATTAACCCAATAATATTAGAAAAAGACAATATAAAAAATATCTTGGGGGATGCAGAACTTTATAGTTTTTCAGATGGATATTTTACTGAATATTAAAAAATATGAGATTTGATATTAAACAAAAAATATTATTATGTATATTGATTTCTATTGAGGCAATGTTTTGTTTTACACCTCTTGGTTCAATACCAATAGGACCAATAGTTGCTACTCTGTCAATGATTCCAGTTATAATTGCTACTTTAGTATTTGGTATAAAACTTGGAGTAATTATGGGAGGAATGTTTGGATTGTTTAGTTTTTTTGTCTGGACTTTTGTACCACCTAATCCAGCTATTGCTTTTTTATTTACACCTTTTTACACTACTTTATCTTATAGAGGAAATTTTGGAAGTGTAATTATTTGTTTTGTTCCAAGAGTTTTAATTGCTATTTTTTGTTATTATATTCATAAATTGTATATTCACATTGATAAAAGAAAATCTATGGTTTTAGCATCTTTTTTTGGAAGTTTTGCAAATACGGTATTTATTTTATTTTTTATTTTTTTATTTTTTAATAAACAATATGAAGCTGTAACAAATAATTCTATATTAAAAATTATGATAATTACAATATTTTCAAATGGATTAATAGAAGCAATAATATCTGCAATAATATGTCCTATTGTTTCATTAAGATTAATAAAATTTATTAATGGAGCTTATAAAAATTAAATATTTTATCTATGGCTTTCCTATGGAACCTTCATTATTTAATAATTTTCAAAATTTTTTTTAAATTTTTAATTTTTAGAGATTTTCTTAGATTTATAAATAATATTATACGAGGAGGAGAACATGTCAAATAAGAAAGTAATTAAAAATGCAATAAAAGAGCTGGGATTGAGAGATACAATTTTTTTATCATTACAACATGTGGTTGCAATGTCAGGTGCAACAATACTTGTTCCACTTTTAACAGGTTTAAATGTTTCTGTGACCTTGTTTTGTGCTGGCATAGCAACACTTTGGTTTCACTTTGTTACAAAAAATAAAGTTCCTATTTTTCTTGGTTCATCTTTTGCATTTTTAGCAGCATTTGCATCAATTGCACAAGATTCTAATGGAAATATTATATATAGTGAATTACCTTATTGCACTGGCGGAATAATTTGTGCAGGTTTTGTATATGTTGTTTTGGCAGTGTGTATAAAACTCTTTGGGGTAAAGAAAGTTATGAAATTATTTCCACCTGTTGTGACTGGACCAATTATAATTTTAATAGGTTTAATACTTGCACCATCATCATTAAATAATATAATACATACAGGTGAACCTATTAGAATATTAGTAGGTATTTTCGCAATAGTAATAGTTATTCTTTGCAATATTTATGGAAAAGGAATGGTTAAAATAATGCCAATACTTTTTGCCGTAGTAATTAGTTATATTTTGGCAATACTCTTTGGAATGGTTGATTTTTCAAATGCTTTTAAAGTAAAATTATTGGAAGTACCACAATTTATGCTTCCTAAATGGAAAGTAGAACCAATAATAACCTTTGTATTTGTGTCTATAGCAGCTGTAATAGAACATGTTGGAGATATAGCAGCTGTCAGTGCTACTTGTGATGAGAATTTTATTGAAGATCCAGGACTATTTAGGACACTTATAGGAGATGGAGTAGGAACAGCAATTGCAGGCTTTTTGGGAGGACCTGCAAATACAACATATAGTGAAAACACTGGTGTTTTGGCACTTACTAAAGTGCATGACCCATTTGTAGTTAGACTTGCAGCAGTATTTGCAATAGTTTTATCGCTTTTTCCAATAGTTGATTCAATTATTAGAACCATACCAAGTGAAATTATAGGTGGAATCTCTTTTGTCCTATATGGTATGATTTCATCAGTAGGACTTAGAACTTTAATAGAAAACAAAGTAGATTTTAACAAATCAAAAAACTTATTTGTTGCAGCAATAATTTTCGTGTCAGGTCTTTCTTTTGAACAAAATCCATTAGTTATAAATGTTTTTGGACTAGATATGAAATTTAAAGGATTAGCTTGTGCTGCAATATTTGGGATTTTATTAAATTTATTAATACCTGAAAGAGAAAACTAAGTTGTAAAAAGAGAAAACTAAGTTGTGTTTTTTCTTGACAAAATTATAAATATAATATATTATATTTAAGTTGTATTTAATGGCGATGTAGCCAAGTGGTAAGGCATGGGTCTGCAACACCCTGAGCATCGGTTCAAATCCGATCGTCGCCTTTATACACAATATGGCGCCATGGTCAAGCGGTTAAGACATCACCCTTTCACGGTGGTATCACGGGTTCGATTCCCGTTGGCGTCATTTATTTTATTATAGGAGAAATATTATGAGAGCAAAAATTACTTTGGAGTGCACAGAGTGCAAGCAACGAAATTACGATACTACAAAAGATAAAAAATCTCATCCAGATAGAGTTGAATATAAGAAGTATTGTAGATTTTGTAAAAGACATACTCTACATAAGGAGACCAAATAATGTTTGATAGAGTTGTTATATTTTTTAAAGGTTTAAAATCTGAATACAATAAAATAATCTTTCCGTCAGTAGATAATATTATTAGGGATTCAATAATAGTTATATTGTGTAGTTTTTTTATAGGATTATTAATTTTTGTTTTTGATAATGTTATTACTTTTGGATTTGGATTTGTTTTTGGTTAAGGAGTTAAAAAGTGTCAAAAGATATAAGAGATGATAAACCTGCTTGGTATGTAGTCCATACATATAGTGGGTATGAAAACAGAGTAAAACTTGACATAGAACAGACTATAAAAAATAGAAGTCTTGAAGATTTTATTTTTGAAGTAAAAGTTCCTACAAGAGTTGTGACAGAGATAAGAGCAGGAAAGGAAATGAGAAGTGAGAAAAAATTATTTCCTGGCTATGTTTTAATAAGAATGATTTTAAATGATGAGACTTGGTATATTGTTAGAAATACAAGAGGTGTGACAGGCTTTGTGGGACCAGATAGTAAGGCAGTACCAGTTCCAATTGAAGAGATAGAGAGACTTGCAGAAACAGAAAAAGAGATTATAATTCAATATGATATAGGAGATTCTGTTCTTGTAACAGTAGGTCCTTTCAAAGATCATATAGGTAAAATTATTGAGTTAAATGATAAAAAGAGAACAGTTACACTTGCGATAAATATAATGGGTGGAGAAAATTTAGTTAAGAATGTTGATTTTGCAGATATCAAAAAAATATAATTGCAAAATTTTACATAAATAAATGGGAGGGTGTAAACCCGATAATACCAATAGGAGGTCTTTATGGCAAAAAAAATTGAAGGATATATTAAACTTCAAATTCCAGCTGGTAAAGCAACACCAGCACCACCAGTAGGTCCAGCACTTGGACAACATGGTGTAAACATTGTTCAGTTTACAAAAGAGTTTAATGCAAGAACTGCAGACAAGGGAGATTCGATAATACCAGTTGTTATAACTGTGTATGCAGACAAGAGTTTTACTTTTATCACTAAGACACCACCTGCTGCTGATATGATACTTAAAGCTTGTAAAATTAAGAGTGGTTCAGGAGTTCCAAATAAAACAAAAGTTGCCACTATTAAAAAAGCTGATGTTCAAAAAATAGCAGAAACTAAAATGCCTGATTTAAATGCTGCAAGTTTGGAGTCGGCAATGTCAATGATTGCTGGGACTTGTAGGTCTATGGGCATTGTGGTAGAGGAATAGGGGGTGTAGTATGATAAAGAGAGGAAAGAAATATAAAGAGAAGGCAAATAATGTAGTTAGAAATAATTTATATGATCCTACTGAAGCTATAAGTATAGTAAAGAAAAATGCTACTTGTAAATTTGATGAAACTATTGAATTACATGTTAGAACTGGTTGTGATTCTAAATATGCAGAGCAACAAATTAGAGGTTCAGTAGTTTTGCCAGCAGGGACAGGAAAGCAAGTAAAAATATTAGTTTTTGCAAAAGATGCAAAAGCAGATGAGGCAAAAGCTGCTGGTGCTGAGTATGTAGGAGTTGATGAATATGTCCAAAAAATACAAAATGAAGGTTGGCTAGATTTTGACACAGTTATCGCAACACCTGATATGATGGGAACGGTTGGAAAATTAGCAAAAATTTTAGGACCAAAAGGTCTTATGCCTAACCCAAAGACTGGAACTGTCACAAATGATATAACAAAAATTATTCAAGAAGTAAAAGCTGGTAAGGTTGAATATAGATTAGATAAATTAAATATAATTCATTGTCCTATAGGTAAGGCTTCATTTACAGAAGATAAATTAAAAGAAAACTTTGAAACTATAATGGGTGCAATTGTTAAGGCAAGACCACAAAGTTTGAAAGGTGTATTTTTAAAGAGTATAACACTCACATCAACTATGGGACCAGGTGTTCATATTAATACTTTAAAAGTAATGGAGTTATAAAAATTATAAAACAGGTAAAAATATTACCTGTTTTTTTAAATTTATATATATTTTGTGCAATGTGTAACTGAAATTGTAGGGGCGAACCTTTGGGAGCCCAATAGCAATAAAGTTATGTAGGTTTTTAGGGGTGAAGTTTTACATACTTTATAAAACAAATTATATATTTTTTAAATTTTCAAACTTGATTATTTTTGATAGTTAGTATATACTAAATTTTTAATAAAAATTATAGAGTAAGTTATGCTTGAATTAGATAATATAAAAAATGAGTTAAATACATATAGAGATAAAATAAAAGAAGTTTATGAATCGCTTGACATAGCAAATAAGAAAAAAAAATTAGATGAATTAAACATGGTTATGCAAGAATCTAATTTTTGGAATGATGTAAACAAGGCGAATTCAATAACTAAGGAAGTAAAAGATATAAAAAGTTCCATAGATAGTTATGAGAATTTGTATTTGAGTTTTAATGATATAAATTCATTAATTGAAATGTATAATGGTGAGACAGAAGATAAGGAAATCATAGGTGAAATCAAGACATTGTATAAAAAATTTGTTGGAGATATAGAAGAAACTTTAACAACATTGTTATTATCAGGTGAGTATGATGATTTAGATGCAATTATTAAATTAAATGCTGGAAGTGGGGGAACAGAAAGCTGTGATTTTTGCCAAATGTTATATAGGATGTATACAAGATACACAGCAAAACATAATTATGAAGTCATCGTTAATGACTACCTTGATGGTGATGAGGCAGGTATTAAATCAGTTGAATTTATTGTAAAAGGTAAAAATGCATATGGTTATTTAAAATCAGAGATGGGGGTACATAGGTTAGTTAGAATATCTCCATTTAATGCACAAGGAAAGAGACAGACTTCATTTGTGAGTTGTGATGTTATGCCAGATATTAAAACAGATATTAATATTTTTATAAAACCAGAAGACATAAAAATGGAAGCATATAGAGCAAGTGGTGCTGGGGGTCAACACATAAATAAAACTTCTTCTGCTGTAAGGCTCACACATATACCAACAGGCATCGTAGTTGCTTGCCAAGAAGAAAGGTCACAAATCCAAAATAGGGAAAGAGCAATGCAGATGTTAAAATCAAAACTTTTTTTTATAAAAGAAAAAGAAAATAAATCGAAGTTAAGTGATATTAGAGGTGAAGTAAAAGAAAATGCTTTTGGTTCTCAGATTAGGTCTTATGTTTTGCACCCTTATAGGATGGTAAAAGATTTAAGGACAGGTGAAGAAACTGGAAATACTGATGCAGTGCTTGATGGTGAGATAGAAATATTTGTTAATAGTTATTTGAAATGGTTGCAACTTGGTTGCCCTGATAGAAAGATTAATTTGCAAGATTAGGAGTTTGTTGTGAAGAGTGATAATAATGTAAATCTAAAAGATGAAAATGAATTTTATCTTGTATCAAAAAAAGTCTTGCCAAAGATTATGTTATCAGTTATGGAAGTAAAAAAAATACTTAACAATAATGTAAATATAAAAATTACAACTGCTGTAAAAAAAGTAGGTATTTCAAGGTCATCTTATTATAAATATTGTGAGTATATACATAGCTTGAATAAATCAATAGGAGAAAAGATTACTCTACATATTCAAGCAAAAAATATAATTGGTTCACTTTCTGAGTTAACAAAAATTATATCAAAAAATAAATATAATATTTTAACTATTTCACAACCTGCTTCATATGATGACAAAAATGATATTACAATATCAATTGAAGCAAATAAAAAATCAACTAATATAAATGCATTATTAAATGATTTAAAAAGGTCAAATCAAACAAAATTTGTTGAAATAATTTCAACTAACGAATAGGAGCAAAATGAAATATAGATTTAAATTCTTATTAAATGCTAATGACTTGTATTGGTCTTCTCTATATTATTCTTACTTTTCTGTTAAAGGTTTTTTTAGTATATTGTTTTCATTATTTTTTATCATTTTTTTGATAACAACAAATGTTTTAGGGTATTTTAATAGTTTTACTAATCTATACAAATTAGTTATTATAATTTCATCATTATTATTTATTATTATACAACCATTATTAATACTAGTAAAAGTTTATAGAAAAATAAAATTAAAACCATATACTGAAGTTGAATTTATTTTTAATGACAATGAATTTACTATAATAAATAGTGAAAACAAAAATTCTTTTCCATATGATGTAATTTTCAAAGTAAAAATGTATAAAAGAATGATTATAGTTTTTTATGATATGATAAATGGACAAATTTTCCCAAATAGGATTTTTGATAATAATAAAATAGAGTTTTATAACTTTCTATTGGGGAAAATAAAAAAATGATTACTCATAATAGTTTGGAAACTTTTGATTTTGCTAAAAAAATCGCAAAAAATGCAAAACCGAGTAATATATATTGCTTAATAGGTGACCTGGCAGCAGGGAAAACAGTTTTTACAAAAGGTTTTATTAATTATTTTTCAAAAGACCTAGTTGTTGTATCACCTACTTTCACAGTTTTTAAAATTTATGAAATCAATAAAAATAATATAGAGAGAATTTATCATTTTGATTTATATCGTTTAAAAACTATTGAAGAATTAGAAGATATTGGTTTTTTTGAATACATAAACGATGAAAACTCTATATCTATAATTGAGTGGGGAGATATTTTTATAGATTTTTTACCAAAAAAAACTAAAATTTTTAAATTTAAAAAAATTAATGATGATGAAAGAGAAATTGATGAATATTTTGGCAATTGAGACATCCAATAAATTGTGTAGTGTTAGTATAAAAAAAGATAATAAAATTTTTTCTATTGAGACAGATGACTTAAAAACTCATTCTGTTAATTTATTTGAAATTATAAAAAAGATTTTAAATAAGACTAAACTTATGATAAATGATATAAATTGTATTTTAGTATCAAATGGTCCAGGTTCTTATACAGGGCTTAGGATTGGTGTTGCAACTGCACTTGGACTTGCAAAATGTAATAATATTAAAATTTATTATATAGATACACTCTATGCTCTATCTTGTAGTGTCGAAAGTAATTTTGATTTTATAATAAGCATTATTGATGCAAAAGTTAATAGAGTATATTTTGCAATATTTGATAAGGATTTAAAAAGAATTGGCAATGATTTGATTGTTGATGTAGATTTTATGATATCTCTTACAAATAAATATTTTAAAAATAAATTTCGTTTTGTTTTAGTTGGCAATGCTGTAATGGCATATCGTGATAAATTAAAAAATCTACAAATTAATTATAGACTATTAGATGATATAAAAAACATATCAAGGGCAGAATTTTTGATTAAAGCTTATGAAAAAAATAGTATAAATGAATTATCCCAAAAACTAAATATTAACTATATGCAGGTTTCACAAGCAGAAAGGAATTTACAAGAAAAATTAAATGATAAGAAGAGCAGAGAGTAGTGATATAAAATATATTTTTGATATTGATAGTAAGAATTTTGTTTTTGAAAAGTATACTATACTAGATATTGAAAAATTTGTAAATAAATTTAATAAAAATGATTATGTTTTGGTAATTGATTTTAATGAAAAAATAGTTGGGTATATGATTTTTAGGGTAGTTGATGATTTTATAGAGATTTTCAAGATATGTATTATGAGTGAATATAGAAAAAAGGGTTTTGGATTTTTGTTTATAAAATACATTTGTGATAATTTTAATGAAGATATTTATAAAATTATATTAGAGGTAAGAGCAAAAAATAAAATTGCAATTAATTTTTATGAGAGAGTGGGCTTTAAAAAAATATTTATAAAAAAAAATTATTACAAAAATCCGATTGATGATGCAATAATTTATGAAAAAATGATAAAGGAATAGAAATGGTTGATGTATGTTTACTTGGAACAGGTGGAATGATGCCACTTGTAAATAGATTTTTAACTAGCTTGTATGTGAGATGCAATGGTATAGGCATTCTTATTGATTGTGGTGAGGGAACACAAATAGCAATCAAGAAAGCTGAGTTGTCAGTATATGATATTGATTATATACTTATAACTCATTTTCATGCTGATCATATATCAGGCTTACCAGGACTACTCCTGTCAATGGGTAATTCAGAAAAAAAGACGGATGTAACAATTATTGGTCCAAAAGGATTAACAAGTGTGGTAAAGAGCTTACGAGTAATTGCACCTGAGTTGCCATTTAAGATTAATCTAATTGAACTAAGTAATGATTTTGGTGAATTAGACTTGAAAGATTTTAAAATCGAGTATTTTACACTTAAACATAAAATCTTATGTATTGGGTTTAATATATTAATAAATAGGTTGCCAAAATTTATAAAAGAAAAAGCAATAGAGAATAATATTCCTATAAAATTTTGGAATAAACTACAGCACCTAAATGTTTGTATTGATGAAGAGACAGGGAAAAAATATGAGCCCTATATGGTCATGGGTGATGATAGAAAAGGTATCAAAATTTCATATTTTACAGATACAAGACCTTGTGATAATATATTTAAGTGGACTGAGAATTCAGATTTAACAATATGCGAGGGAATGTATGGAGATAGTGAAAAATTACAAAATGCAAAAAAATATATGCATATGACAATGTATGAAGCTTGTGAGATTGCAAATGTTACTAAACCAAAAATTTTGTGGCTTACTCATTTTTCACCATCTGAAAATCGCCCCCACATTTACGAAGATACATTAAAAAAAATATATAGTGAAGTTAGAATTGTAAAGGATGGAGAAAAAATAAATCTAAATTTTGTATGAGAGATATAATTATTGTAGGAATTGAAACAAGCTGTGATGAGACAAGTGTTGCAGTCGTAAAAAATGGTAGGGATGTTTTATCTAATATAATTAGTAGTCAAATAGATACACATAAGATTTTTGGTGGAGTTGTACCTGAGATTGCATCAAGGAAGCATATAGAAGTTATTGATTATGTATTTGATAAAGCAATATGTGATGCAAAAATTACTTTAAATGATATAGATGCAATTTCTGTCACATATGGTCCAGGGCTCGTAGGCTCACTACTTGTTGGTCTTTCTTTTGCTAAAGCTTTGTCAATGTCAATTAATAAACCTTTTATAGGAATTAATCACATTGAGGGACATATTTGTTCTAATTATATTTCAAATAAAAACTTAACTCCAGAATTTTTGGCTTTGATTGTTTCAGGAGGACATACTAATCTTATACATGTAAAAGATTATGGAAAATATAAAATATATGGTAGAACTCATGATGATGCTTGTGGTGAAACCTATGATAAAATTGCGAGAGCATTAGGATTTGAATATCCAGGTGGAAAAAAATTGGAAGCATCAGCAAAACTTGGTGCTGACAAATACATATTTCCAAGAGGAAATATTTTGAATAATATATATGATTTTACATTTTCGGGGCTCAAATCACATGCAATAAATCTGATTAATAAATTAAAAAGTAAAAATGAACTAAGTGATATTGAAAAAAATAATATAGCTAAAGCATTTCAAGATTCTATTATTGATACACTTGTGTCAAAAACTATAAATCTTTGTAATGAACTAAATATAAAAAAAATCGCTATTTGTGGTGGAGTCAGTGCAAATATGGCAATAAAAGATTCATTGAATAAAAAGGCAAAAGAAAATAAAATTGAATTTTTTGCCCCTAAACAAATATTATCAACAGACAATGCTGCAATGATTGCCAGTGCTGGCTATTATAGATTTATAAATAATGAATTTAGTGATTTGACATTAAATGCATATCCAAATCTTGAGTTTAGTGAGGAAATTAATGAATAATTTTTTGATTTTACTTGCGGCAGGGAAAAGTAGTAGATTTAAAGATAAACAAAAAAAACAATTTGTAAAAATTAAAAATAAACCCTTATTTACTTTTTCGTTAGATAAGTTTATTAAATCAGGTGTTATAAATAAGTATATTATAGTTTTGCCAAAGGCAGAAATCAAAATAATAGAGAAGTATTTAAGGGAAAATTATAAAAAATTATTTGAAAGTAATAAAATCAATTTAGTAATAGGTGGATTTGAAAGATTTGATTCTGTATATAGTGCACTTTGTTTTATAGAAAATAATTTTTTAATAAATAATGAACTAAATGTTATAATTCACGATTCTGCAAGACCTTTTGTAGATGTAAAAGATATTAAAAAAATGTCAAAATTAATTAAAAAATATAAATCTATAAGTCTTGCTTGTAGTTTAGTAGATACATTAAAAATTATAAATAAAAAAAGTGATGTGATGATTGTAAAAGAAACGATAAATAGAGATAAGATTTGTAGTATTAAAACTCCACAAGGTTTTAGTTTTAAATTATTATTATCAGCATATAAAAATTTTATATTAAATAAGAAAAATATTAAAATAACCGATGATTTACAAATAATAGAAAATTTTAGTAATAAGAAATCATATTTATTAAACTCAAACCCTTATAATATAAAAATAACAAATAAAGAAGATTTGAAACTATTTAAATTATTTTATTAGAATTTTTTTTATTAAGATTATACATAAAAAGGGAATTAACTATGATAAATGTGACTACTACAAATAATGTAAAAAAAAGTGAAGAGTTAATGTTTAGAACTAAAATTTTAAATTTAGATTTAATGAAAAAGGCAGGGGTAGCCTGTTCTAATAGTTTTAAATTTTTTGGTAAGGTTGCAATTTTATCAGGAACTGGAAATAATGCAGGCGATGGTTTTGTGCTTGCATATGAATTATATAAAAAAAATATTGATGTAACAATAATTCTTTTAAAAGAAAAATTTAGTGAAAACGGAAAACATTATTTTGATATATGTAAAGAGAATAACATAAAAATTTTAAAATATGATTTTGATATGGATTTATCAAAATATAATATTTTGGTTGATAGCATTTTGGGTATAGGAATTAAAAAGAATCTTGATTATATATATATAAATGCGATTAAAAATATTAATGAAACTAAAAATAAAAATAAGGACATTATAGTTTTATCAATTGACATAAATTCTGGTTTGAATTCAGACACTGGAATTGGAGATGTAGTAGTAAAATCGGATATGACTCTCTCAATAGGAGTTTTTAAACTTGGACATTTTTTAAATATGGCAAAAGATTATATTAAAAATAAAATAAATCTTGATATAGGAATTGAGCTAATTGATGAAAGTTATAAAGTTGCTGAATTTGAAGATATAATTAAAATGTTTGATAAAAGAAAAAATTTTTCACACAAAGGAAGTTTTGGAAAAGTCTGTTTGTTTGGTGGAAGTCTTGAGTATAGTGGAGCAATACAGTTGTCAAATATGGCACTTTCTAGTTTAAAATCTGGTGCAGGGATTTCAGCAATAGCAGTCCCAAGATTTTTAGCAGATATTGTAATTAAAAATATTTTAGAATCAACATTGTTTTTAATAGATAGTAATGATGATGAAATAATATTTAATAGAGAAAATATAGATGTATTGATAGATAATTATGATGTTATTACTTTTGGAATGGGAGTAGGTAGAAGTATTGGTGCAGAAGAAATTTTATATTATCTACTTGAAAACTATTCAAAAAAACTTGTGATTGATGCTGACGGGTTATTTATTCTTTCACAAAATATTAATTTGTTAAAAAAATCAAAAGCAAAAATAGTCTTAACTCCACATTTAAAAGAATTTGAGAGACTTTATAATAGTTATAGGAAAAGTATAGGGGATTTTAAAGAATATACAGTTTTAGATATTTTAAATAATCAAATAGAATTTGTTTTAGATTTTTGTAAATATTATGATGTAGTGTTGTTATTAAAAGGTGCTACAAGTTTAATTGTAGAAAATGAACAAATCACACTGGTAGATAGAGGGACAAATGGGATGGCGACGGCAGGTAGTGGTGATGTATTATCTGGTATAGTCACAGGTTTACTTGGATATTTTCATAATGTATATAATGCAGTTGTTGCTTCTACTTTTATTAATGGGATGGCAGGTGAATTTGCAAGTAGTGAGATGTCAAATTTTTCTCAAATTGCAAGTGATACAGTTAAATTTATTCCAAAAGTATTTAAAAAAATTGAGGATGTATTAAATGATGAAACAAATTGAAAAAGAGATAAGAAAAAAATTGATTGAAATGAAAGACATAGAATATAAAAATTTTCAATCAAAATTAATACCTACACTTGATGAAAAAAAAATTATAGGGATAAGGACAGCAAAATTAAGAAATTTTGCAAATAATCTTGATGAAAATATTTCTTATGAATTTATAAAAATATTGCCACATAAGTATTTTGAAGAATATAATTTACATTGTTAC
Organism: uncultured Lachnospiraceae bacterium; assembly: GCA_946403075.1. Lineage (GTDB taxonomy): Bacteria > Bacillota > Clostridia > Lachnospirales > Lachnospiraceae > UBA3633. The sequence continues at coordinate 35,923 of CAMIYN010000013.1, forward strand.
ATTATTGAAAGAATTAAAAATTATGAGAATTGTATTTTTTATACAAATAAAATTTTACCATATATTGATAATTGGGCTACTTGTGATACTTTTTCTCCAAAAGTTTTTAAGAAAAATCTAAATAGTTTATTAAAAGAAATAAAAAATTGGATAAAGAGTGATAAACCATATATTGTTAGATACGGAATAGGGATGCTAATGAAATATTTTCTTGATGAAAATTTTAAAGTGGAATATTTGGATATGGTTTCTAAAATTAATTTTAAATCAAAATATAAATATAATAAGATTTCTATATTAGAATGTGAAGATAAATATTATGTAGAAATGATGATTTCTTGGTTTTTTGCTACTGCACTTAGTAAACAATATAGGTATGCTATTAAATATCTTGAAAATAATAGTTTTTGTATTTTTACTAATAATATGATTATAAAAAAATCAAGAGAGAGTTATAGGATTAGTAAAACTACTAAAAGTAAAATTTCAAAATTTTACATTAGAGATATATAAAAATTTTGATTTTTTAATTAATGAAATTTTTAAAAAGACCGTAATTTATAAAAGATTTTCAGTAAAATCTTCATTATTCATAAATTTTAAAAATTAAATTTTTTAGATTTATGGTATTATAAATTCCTTAAATTATATAATTTATAGTATTTACAAAACTTTATATTTTATGTTAAAATTAACTTTTAGTTGGTAGTAAACAACTATTCTTCAATACTTGGTTGTTTTATATTTTAAGTCGTGGAGGATAAAATGAAATTTAATTTTATTAGAAAATGTATTTCTATACTTTTGTGTTTTGCAATGTTAGTATGTAATACTATACCAAATTTTGCAAACGGAAGTTTTGAATTTGAAGAGACAAATGTTGAGAGTATAGAAGAGAGCATTACGGAGTTGTCTAATGATACAGAGATAGATGAAGATAATACTATCTTTAATGAGTATGATTTAAATTATGAAGACATAAAAGATGATGAAATTGATGAAGATATTGAAGTAGAAGAAACTCATAATGATACTTGCGAAATAGAGATTAAAGATGTAGATGATAATCTTGAAAGTGAATATTCTAATACAAATATAGAAGATATAGAAACTACTTTAAATGAAACTCATGAACCCCATACAGATTTAGAAAGTGATATTGAAATATTAAGTGAAGAAGATAATGAGAAACTAATTATTGAATCCGAATCAACTTTAGAATCTGATGATTTATTGGTTAAAACAGAATTGGATGTTTTAAGCGAAAGTGATGCAGAAGATGATTTAGATAAAAAAATAGCAACAGAATCAGATATAGAAACAGATATAGAAACAGATATAGAAACAGATATAGAAACAGAGATAGAAACTGAGATAGAAACAGAGATAGAAACTGAGATAGAAACAGAGATGGAAACTAAAGGCAACTTATATGGCGAAACTGGGAAAACAATTTTAAGTTCAGAAATTTTACGGATGCCAGATAAAACGACTTATGATAAAGCAGATTTTATTAGTATTGATCTTAGAGGTCTAATTATTCGTTATGAAATTGACGATGGAACATATAAAGATATTGAGTTTAGTTTTGATAAATGGCTATGGAGTTATGGAGATAATAATGGATGCATTCCAAACCCAAATGTGTTAGGGTTGCATCAAATTGAAGTATCATACAAAGGGTTGACAGACTATGATAATTTATCATCAAATTTTCCAGTAACTGTTAATTTATATGTAAGAGAACTTGAAAGTCTTTCAGTTCAAACCCCACCAACAAAATCTTCATATAAAGGCGGAGAAAAATTAAATCTTGATGGACTTATTATTCGTAAGAACTATACTGGTGGTGCATATGAAGATATTGAAAGACCAACTAATTTGGCATGGGAATATAAACTTATAGGTTCTATTGGAGAGAATTATTATGTAAACAAAGTTCAAGATGGTGAATATTTATTGCCGATTGATACTGGAGTAGAGCTTACCTATAATGGGAAATCAGTTACTATACCGATTACAGTTTCTGGAACATATACATATTGGGACTTTGCACAATGCTCTTATGATGAAGATGAAAAAATACTCACAGTTCTTAGAAGTAGGTTTAGACCTGAGTATGATTTTGGTCCTAAAGTTAGAAATGATTGTGATATTACATTTCCTATGAAGTCATCATATGGCGGAAACACATTTAGTAGCTATAATGACACTAATTTAAGAATATACAATGAAGTAGAAAAAATAGTATTTGATAATAAAGTTAAAATAAGAGGGTCTAAAATTACTATTAATGGTGTTGAACAATTCTACTTTGCTGCAATGATGAATGACATGCCAAATTTAAAAGAAGTTGATTTTAATAGTATTTTATTGGAGACTGATGAAAACGGTAATTGTAAAATAGATTCTCTTTATCAACTTTTTAGTGGCTGTACTAAACTTGAAAAAGTAGATTTAACAAAAATTTTTAACGAGTCTTTGTTTAGTATTAAGAGTTTGTTTGCTTGTTTTAAAGGATGTAAAAATCTAAGAGATATAAAATTTTTGGGAACTATTAATGTAAGGCAATTTGATCAAATGTTTTTGGATGCAAAAGCCCCTGCTGACTTAGATTTAAGTACTCTACAAGTATCTGATGCGGATGGTATCAGCCTTGAAAGTATGTTTAGAAATGCTAGTATAGTAGGAAAACTTGACATTTCAAATTTTCGTTGCAAAAAAGAGAGTTGTAATACAAACCTTATGTTTGAGAATACAACATTTGGAAGTATTAAGATTGCTAACAGTAACAAATTCTACCATTGTGGATATAAAGAACTTCCAAAAGCATCTTATAAATGTATAGAAACAGGTAAAGAATACGAAACACTTGAAGAAATGTGGGCAGACCATAGTACTGATACAAGATACTTAACATATACTATAACAAATAAAGTAGAAACGATTGAAATTATAAATTATCCAACAAAATTAGATTATGTGGTTGGTGAGAATATAGATTTAACAGGGCTTAAGCTTAAGCTTACTTATACTAATGATACAGAGTCTGAAATTCAATATAGTGAAGAAAACAAAGATAAATTTGTAATTTTCAATATGTATACACAGGTAGTAACAAAAGTAGATAACACTAAATTTCATAAAGTGCAATATAATGGTGTGAGTTCTGAAAACGAGTTCTGCATAAATATCACAAATATTTCAAATTTTAATAATATAAATAGATTTTTATATTATACAACTTATTCGACAAGAGATGATGGCTCAAAGAAATGGGTATTAGGAGATTCGTTTTTAGATAATATAAAAAAAGTAAATCCGGTATTACTTTTTAATGAAGAAGGTAAAGATAATGGTGGGGTAATATACCCATATTATAGTGGGAAAGTAGGAACTGATTTTAACCCTGACGATTATGAAGGAGCTCATGATTTCAGTGGACCTTCAGGCAATGTCGTTGCAGGAGAGTATGAGATAGATGGATATATTAGAAATCTTTATATAAATTTAGGTATTGGTGTTGAAGCAGATGGAGAAGTAAACTTTGATGTTAAAAATTATGGTATGTTTAATAACATATCTGTAGGCACAAATCCGCATAAGTTAAATTATTTGCAAGGAGAAAAGTTTGACCCCAAAGGACTTGTGATTTATATGAATAATACCAATGATTGCCATAAAACTATAACATACAATGAAAATACAAAAGAAAAATTTACTTTTTCACCATCACTTGACACTATACTTACAACTGAAAATAAAAATATAACCATTACTTATTATAATTCTACATGTAGTTTGCCAATAAATGTTTCATTGTCAGAGAAAAGTAAAGAAGTCACATTTAAAATTGGACATGGAAAAGATGATGTGACAACAAAGGTTGGTGTGGGATTACATATTATACCAATAACTGCTCCAGAGATAACTGGATGGACTTTTGAATATTGGTATAAGGATGATGAAAATACTCCGTATGATTTTGACAATGAGATAGTATCTGACGATATAACACTTTATGCAAAATATAATGCAAATGAATATAATATTAAATATTATTTGCATGGTATTCAATATACTGATGTAGAGAATGATACAAGAAAATATAATGAAGAAAAAACTTTAAAAACTTTCACTGATGATTTTAATAAAGGATATACTTTTATAGGCTGGTATGAGAAGTCTGATTATTCTGGTTCTGCTGTATCATCTATACCTATAAATACAGTGGGAGATAAGGTATATTATGCAAAATGGGAAGCAAATACTTATCCAATAACTTTTAATCTTATGGGAGGAACTTGGAAAAATGGTGCACCACCATATACTACTCATTTATATGATGCAGACACATTATTACCTACTGCCGATGATATTGAGTTCGACGGGCATTATCTTAGGGATTGGATTAGATTAAATCCTACTGAATATGGATATAATACATCATATGTCATTAATGATAAGGGAAGTATATTAAACTTAGCAGCTAAACCATTTAAGAATTTTACAGGTAGTACACTTTATGCTGTGTATTATGATGCATATAATGTGACATTTGATACTAAATATTATGAAAGCGAATCATCATCTGGAGTTAATATTGGAGTCATGACACCTGAAAAAATAGTTGTAGTCAATAATTCAGCTGATAATAACGGAACTTATAATAGTAAGATAACTGCACCAGCGATTGGAAATGCAGATGGATATAAATTTGGAGGTTGGTATAGAGAAAAATCATATACAAATGCTTGGAATTTTAATAGCGATGAAGTGACAGAAAGCATCACACTTTATGCAAAGTGGACACCTGTTATTACTCAAAAGTTTGATTTTAATTCAAATGGTAAGGGAATAGCACCTGAAAGTCAGTTTGTAATTGATGGAGAAAAACTTACAAATCCTGGTGCCATAAGTGGTGTAGTAGGATATAAATTTAAATATTGGTATGAGACAAATGAAAATGAAGCATTTGATTTTACTGCTACCATAACAAATGCAAATGAGTTAGTTCCAAGAATTTTATATGCAAAATGGCAAACTATAACTTATACTATTAGATATAATGTAAACAATGGGCAACTTCCAAATGGTGTAAAGCAATATTTTACAAAAACATATGACTCTTCAGTTATCCTTGAAACTCCTACTAGAACAGGATACACTTTCGGCGGTTGGTATCAAGATAATAATACATTCAATAATTCATATGATGGTCAAACCGATTTAAGTACTGTAGAAAATGCAAACATAAATATATTTGCAAAATGGACAGCCAACACATACAATATAAGTTTCGATGTCGGGACATCTGGAGCTACAGCACCAGCAAATGTCATTAAAACTTATGGTGTAGCAAGAACTGAAGACTTGCCAAATCCAACGAACATTCCAGATGGTTATGAGTTTCTTGGATGGTATAAAGAACAAACATATAACACAAAGTGGACAGGAAAAGTATCAAATGATGATTTGACAAGTGTTAATGGAGAAACAGTAACTGTATATGCTAAGTGGCAAATGGGTATAATTTACAATGCAAATGGTCACGGTACTGCACCAGCAACAAAAACCATAACTGGTTCTGAAACATATAATTTACCAAGTATGAGTGTTAAAGGATGGACATTTGGTGGATGGTATGAAGAAGCGACATGCGATAATCTTGTTGGATTAGCAGGAGAACCATATACGGCGACTGTGGCAAAGACACTTTATGCTAAATGGACAGCTAAAGATTATACAATTAATTACGATGCAAAAGGCGGAACAATAACAGGCGATATTTCATTTACAAAAACTTATGATACTGCGATAACTACTGACTTATCTATACCTACACGAGATGGATACATATTTGATGGATGGTTTATAGATGATAATACTTTTAATAATTTATATAACAAAGCAAATGATGACATATATGTAGAAGGAAAGACTACTCCATATTATATTTATGCTAAGTGGACTGCTAAGACTTATACGATAAATTATAATGCTAATGGCGGAACAATAAATGGTGACACATCATTTACAAAAACATATGCAACAATATATAGCGGAACACTTATGACACCAACAAGAACTGGATGGACATTTGGTGGTTGGTTTATTGACAATGAAACATTTGAAACTTCATACAATAAGTCAAATGATGATATATATGAAGAAGGTAAAACATCTACATATTTCATTTATGCTAAGTGGACTCCAAAGACTTATACTATAAATTATAATGCAGGAAATGGAGCAAGTGTTAGTCCAACTTCTTTTGTTAAAACATATGATACAGCAATAACTACTGACCTTGCATTGCCAACAAGAACTGGATGGACATTTGGTGGTTGGTTTATTGACAATGAAACATTTGAAATTTCATACAATAAGTCAAATGATGATATATATGAAGAAGGTAAAAATACATATACAATTTTTGCTAAATGGAATGAAAATGAATATACGATTTCGTTAAATGAAAATGGTGGAGATTATGATATAAATTATACAAAACCAACAAATAGGTTATATCATGAGTCTGTATCTCTGCCAAATAGTGCAAACATAACAAAAAAAGGATACACTTTTGATGGTTGGTATGAAAATAATAGTTTTACTGGTTCAAAAATAACAAGTATACCAGCAAATACTGCCGCTAATAAAGAATATTTTCTTAAATGGAATGAAAATAGTTATACTATAACATATAATTTAAACAAAGGAAGTTTTAGTGATACATACACTGCTCCTGTAAGCTGGATGTATTCAGATGGAGCTAATGTTATACTCCCTACCGTAGATAATATTTCAAGAAATCATTATACATTTGATGGTTGGTATAAAGAAAAAGAATTTACAAATAAAATTACTTCATTAAATGAAATTGCAGAGAATTTAAATTTGTATGCAAAATGGAATTTTAACGGTAATGATGGTGAATATTATACGATAACATTTAATGCAAATGAAGGAAGTGGAAGTATGGAGTCTCAATATGCATTTTATGGAGAAGAAATTTCACTTTATCCAAATGAATTCACAAGACAAGGATATACATTTAATAATTGGGTATCAAGCGATGGAAGAACATTTACAAATGGGCAAAATATAGGTGAAGTTTTAGAAAATTTAACTTTACAAGCAACTTGGAATGTTATTATAGCACCATATAGGCCATCAGGTTCAAGAGGCGGTGGAAGAGGTGGTGGCGGAGGTGGCGGTGGTGGTGGTGGAGGTGCTGCCACAGGAAAACTTCCTTCATTTAATAATTTATTAAATGCTGCTCCAACTACGACATATGTGACAACTACTAAAATAATAAAATCTGTAGTAAATAATTATATAAGTGCTTGGATAACGGACCCAACAACTGGTAAGTGGAAATTAAACACTATGGGGGCAAATGGACAAATACAATCTATAGCTGATGGATTTTTTGTGGTGCCAAGTGTTAAAACTCAATTAGTAAATAATATTCCTGTGCAAACAACAGTAAATAATACATATTATTTTGATGCACAAGGGAATATGGTCACAGGTTTCGTCCAAACTGCTGATAGTAAAAAATACTTTTTTGATAATGCAAAAACTGGTAATGAGGGAGTTATGACTATTGGTTGGAAAGAAATTCAAGGTTCTTGGTATTACTTTATGGCTGATGGGCAAATGTTAGTAAATGGTGTAACACCAGATGGGTATATAATTGGTGCAGATGGTAAATGGGCAAAATAAATCATAAGTTTATATGACATCATAAGAAACATTAGATAAGTTTATTTATAAAACTAAAACCCCTTATGGTTTTAGTTTTTTTGTTTTCAAAATTTTTTATGGGTATGGGTATGGGGTGGTATGTCAACAGATAGGTCGACCTATGATTAATATTACAATTTTGTAAACGGGCTCGTGGTACTTCGCCCCTACATTTTTAGATATACCCCCCTATCAAATGATAATATGCCCACTATGGGTAGAGCCGTAGGGGCGAACCATTTGTAAAGACTAACATGGTATACAAATAGTCTAAGGG
>CAMIYN010000014.1 GCA_946403075.1 uncultured Lachnospiraceae bacterium
ATATCAAAATCATTTCCATAACCTTCTGAAAATCCACAACCAAAAGTATTTATCATAGTTTTTATCTCTGCATTTGCAAGAACTTTATCTATGCTTGCTTTTTCTACATTCAAAATTTTTCCTCTAAGTGGCAAAATTGCTTGTGTATTTCTATTTCTACTTGTTTTTGCAGAACCACCTGCACTATCTCCCTCAACTATAAATACTTCACACTCTTTTGGATCTTTACTTATACAATTTGCAAGCTTACCATTTGAGTCAAAACTAAATTTTGATTTAGATAAAATATTTGTTCTTGCTTTTTCTTCTGCTTTTCTAATTTTTGCAGATTTCATTGCACATTCAATCATTGATTTTACATCATCTATATTTCTATCAAAATATCTCTCGAGTTGTTCTCCTACTACCGATGACACTATCCTTGTGACATCTTGACTTGCAAGTTTTGTTTTAGTTTGCCCTTCAAAAATTGGTTCTTTATATTTTATTGCAACTATTGCAGTCATTCCATTTCTTGTATCCGCACCTGTAAAATTTTCATCCTTATCTTTTAAGACACCAAGTTGCCTTGCATAATTATTTAATAATTGAGTAAATTTTGTTTTGAACCCTACTATATGTGTTCCACCCTCTTGAGTATAAATATTATTACAAAAACCAAAAATATTTTCTTCAAAAGCATCTATAAACTGTAATGCAACTTCAACTTCTGAATCTTCAAAAATACCTTTAATCATTATCTCTTTTGTGACAGCATTCTTCCCCTTGTTTAATGCCCTAATAAATGCAACTAAACCCTCTGGCTCATGAAAATCTATAATTTCTGGTTTATCAAGAGTTAAATCGCTATAATGAATAATTAAATTGGGATTTAGATATGCAGTTTCATGTAATCTAAATTTTAACCAATCAGTTTTAAATTTTGTTTTTGTAAATATTTCAGGGTCAGGATGAAAATTTATTTTTGTCCCCGTTGCTTTTGTCTTTCCAACAACAGGAAGTAGCCCTTTATCAAGTTTTGTAATTGGTTTTCCTTGTTTATATTCATCTCTATAAATTTTTCCATCTCTCATAACTTCAAGTGTTAAATGGCTTGAAAGTGCATTTACAACTGATGAACCTACACCATGAAGTCCTCCTGATGTTTTATAACTACTACTATCAAATTTCCCGCCAGCATGTAAAGTTGTTAACACAACTCTTGCGGCAGGGAGTCCTACTTTATGCTTTTCTACTGGTATACCTCTACCATCATCTAAAACAGTGCAGGAACCATCTTTTTCTAAAGTAACATAAATATTATTACAAAATCCTGCTAAATGTTCGTCAACCGAATTATCTAATATTTCATATATTAAATGATTTAAACCTTTTAATCCAACATCACCTATATACATTCCAGGTCTTTTTCTAACTGGCTCTAAACCTTCAAGGACTGTTATACTTTCTGCATTATAATTATTTTTTGGCATAAAAAAACTCCTATATATTGTATTAAAATTTAAACTATTATACTACATAGTGTGTGTTTTTTCAAATAATTTATGATAGTCTCTAATAAGTAAATTCTTATTTTAAATTCCTTTTTTAATTTAAATATACATTTTAGTTTGAGAATCATTATAATACCACAGATTATTCTTTCCATTAAGGGAATACAATTTATAAATATCACTTTTAGCAATAAAAAACATAACAATTTATCTAAACTTTATATGAAACTTTCATTATTCAATCCTTTTAAAATTGCATTTTGAAAATATACTTTATTGGATGTTGCTATAATTAATTGAATTTTTTATTATTTTTGGTATAATTAACATTATGGAAAATAAATATTATAAAAATTCTTTTCGTAGATCAAGAAAATTTGTAAAGGACATTGATGACACTAATAGGTATACATTCAAATTAAATTTTTCCTTTATAAAATATATTGTCTTTACAGTTTTTACTTTGCTTATTTTGTTAGCCTTTTTAGGACTTGGTATGATTAAAGGTATACTTGATAGTACCCCTTCTATCTCTGATTTTCACTTTGGACCAACAGCATTTGCTACAAGAGTTTATGATAGAAATGGAAATCTCATAGATACATTGGTTCAAGAAGGCTCAAATAGAGAAAATGTGACATATAATGAAATTCCAAAACAATTAATTAATGCATTTGTAGCAATTGAGGATGAAAGATTTTGGGAGCACTCTGGTATTGATTTTAGGTCAATCATAAGAGCACTATATGGTGTTATATCTTCTGACTCATCAAGAGGTGGGGGTTCAACTATCACTCAACAATTAGTCAAAAATGCAGTTTTTGATACTGGATTAAACGAAAAAGGGTTTGAAAAATATGTTAGAAAATTACAAGAACAATATATTGCTCTCCTATATGAAACTCAAGAATCTATGTCAAAAAAAGAAATAAAAGAGCAGATAATTACTGATTATTTAAATATTATAAATTTGGGTTCAAATTCACTCGGTGTAAAAGTTGCTGCAAAAAAATATTTTAATAAAGATGTAAAAGATTTAACCATAAGTGAATCAGCAGTAATAGCAAGCATCACAAAAAATCCAACTAAAAACAATCCAATAACTCATCCCGAAGAAAATGCTAAAAGAAGAGAACAAGTCCTTGAAAATATGAAAAAACTTGAATACATAACAGAAGAAGAATATAACGAAGCAATAAATGATAATGTCTATAGCAGAATCAAAAATAATGATACATCATCTTTACAGATTAGGACAAATATATTTAGTTATTTTACTGATGCATTAATAAAACAAGTTCAAGATGATATGAATAAAAAACTTGGATATTCTCCTATGCTTATAAAAAATTTATTGTATTCTGGTGGACTTAAAATATATACAACTCAAGATCATAATTTACAAGAAATAGTAGATAAACACATAAATGATGAAAGTAATTATACAGTAAAAAAATATTCTATTGATTATAGATTATCTATTAGACATAAAAATGATACTCAAACACATTATTCGCAAATTGACATTGATAGATATCAAAAAAATACTTTAAAAAATGAAAAATACACTGGCCTATTTAATACAAAAGAAGATGCAAAAAAATATATAGATAGTTTTAAAGAATATATAATAAAAAGTGATGATGAAATTGCAGGTGAAACTATTAATTATGTCTTGGAGCCACAGTGCTCGTTTGTCCTAATTGACCAAAACACAAAAGAAGTTCTTGCTGTAAATGGTGGTAGGGGTGAAAAAACAATGTCTTTATCACTAAACAGAGCGACAGATACAAAGAGACAACCAGGTTCAACTTTTAAAGTTATATCATCATTCGCTCCTGCACTTGAAATTTATGACAAAACTCTTGCAACAACTTATTATGATAGTGAATATTCTTATAAAGACAAAAAATTTAAAAATTGGTATAACAATGGATATTTAGGATTTGAAAACATAAGGGATGGAATTATATTTTCATTAAATATAATCGCAACAAGATGCATAATGGAAACAGTGAGCCCAGAAGTCGGCATTGAATTTGCAAAAAAAATGGGGATTACATCTCTTAGTTCAAAAGATTACAACCCATCATCTGCACTTGGTGGAATAACAGAAGGTGTAAGCAATATAGAACTCACAAATGCATTTGCTACTATTGCAAATTCTGGTGTATATAGCAAATATAAACTATATACAAAAATTATCGACCACTATGGAAATGTCTTGCTTGATAATACAAAAAATAATAAAACTAAAATAATGTCACCTGAAAATGCATATTTACTTACTGATGCAATGAAAGAATCAATGGAATATAAAAAAAGTTTTTCATCTACTTTTACTATAAATTCCACTTCAACAAGAGCACATATAAATAATATGCCTGTCGCAGGAAAAAGTGGGACTACTTCAAATAACAATGATGTGTGGTTTATTGGCTTTACTCCTTATTACACCGCAGGTATATGGGCAGGCTGTGATGAAAACCAGACTTTATACAATAGCAAAAATAAAATTAATAATGGTGGAACAAGTTTTCACAAAAATATTTGGCGAAAAATTATGACTGACATACATAACGAAAAAGAAAAAAAGGACTTTAAAAAACCAAATAATATAATAACGAGAAAAGTTTGTAGAAAATCTGGACTACTTGCAACTGATGGTTGCACACATGACCCAAGAGGGGATGCAAGTTATACAGAGTATTTTATTGATGGCACACAACCAGTAAAGAGATGCACTTTCCACTCATCAAATGGAACTGTCAATATCCCAAGTATTTATCAACAGCTAATTACTGAGGATTCTCTCTATCAAGATTTTTCAAATATGGTTGTGCCTGTAATATCTCCTATAATTGGTCCTATTATAAATGAAAACTACGACCAATAGAAAACAAGAAACAAAATCCACCTAACACAATATTTAACTTTTTAAAATATAATATGAAAAAATTATATTATTAGATAATTAATATATATAAGCATCAAAATTTTTAAATCCAACAATAGGAGTACCATATACACTCTCTGGCCATTTAATACTTTCAATGGACTTTTGTCCATAAGCAAGAACTCTATAAAAAATTCTATTATTTTTAGTAACGAAAAATGAACAAGCCCCATAATGAACTTGTGCACCTATAGAAAAGAAATTATTATCAGAATAAGATGAAGAAGACCCTCTAAATTGACTTCCTAATGAAAATGAATTTTTAATAATAAAATTATCATTATTAGCTGTTTTTCCTTCTTGCAGTTCTCCTATTTGAATATCCATACCAAAAAATTCTACACTCGCAGTTCCATATTTTTTAATTCTAACAGCTCCATCATTGTCTGTTATTTTATTTGAAGTTTCCTTAAAATACGACCCCATTCCCCACTCAGAATTAAAAACAAATAAACCTGACTTCGTCAATTTTCCAAAAATTTCAATTGGTGAATATATGTATTGGAATGAGCTTCGTAAACTGCTACTTATCCATATATCAGAACTTTTAATTTCTTGGTAAATATGATCACTAACAGCAGTTTGCTTTTCCCCATTCCATATACCATTTCTACTGAGATAGCTTGACACTAAACTATCAATTTTAGCATCCAAGGAATTTTCAAGGGAAGACATTCTGTTTGATAAGTTATTTAAATCAGCCGCAAATTCTGCTTTTGTAACAAAGGCAGAGCCATCGGATACTGAGATTGCAGCGATTGAATTTATTAATGACACTGATAATATCAAAGATAAAGATATAAAAAGTTTTAATATTTTCATAAATTTATGCCCCCCCCCTTGGGAAATACTAACGAAAACTACCCATAGGGGGCATATTAGAAATTGATAGGGGGTGTATTTGTAGGGGCGATTTGAAAAATGTAGGGGTGAAGCATTGCGAGCCCGTTTGCAAGACAGTAGAGTTAATAGTAGGGGCGAAGCACTGCGAGCCCGCCGCAAGACAGTAGATAAAGTTGTAGGGGCGAAGTACCACGAGCCCGTAGCAAGAAAGTAGATAAAGTCGTAGGGGCGAACCACTGGGAGCCCTAAACGAGCCCGTAGCAAAACAGTAGTGGTAGTCGTATGGGCGACCTATCTATTGACATACCACCCCATCCCCATAAAAAAATTTTGATAACAAAAAAACTAAAACCATATTGAGTTTTAGTTTAAAAATAACTATATAAAGATTAATGCATATATTAATATCTTATTAATTTAAACACTTATAGTTGAAATCATTTTTCTAAACTATTAATAACTGTGTTTTTAAATATAAATCTTTATCAATACTTTTTTAAGTTAAATATTAAATTAAAATGTTTAAATATATATTACAAATTATGGCAATCTCTAATAATAAACATTTTTTAAAATTCAATTTCTAAAATTCATGAATAGTAAAAGCTTCATAGGTGACTTTAGATGGATTGTAGTCTTTTAGAGGTTTTAATACACTAATCTATCTTTACTATCAATTCCCCATCTACAATTTTAATACTACCTTCATTTGGATAGGTTGTCATATTCTTGTATGTATCAAGTTTTTTTATATTCTCAATTAATTTATCTTCCATATAAATTTTATTATTTACACCACAATACATATTTAATAGATTAGGAAAACTCCAATAATATAAAAAATCCTCATCTGATAAAAAACTATCACCAAACTCACTTGTAAAAAATTTATTTGAAATATTATTGTTTACAACATCCTTATAATTATTTATATACATATAATCTCCTATTGATACTTCAATACAACAATATGACTATATACTTAATCAGCCCTTTTTTTCAAAATAATCTTTATTTACCCACATAGCAGGTCTTATATATATTTCACTTGTCATTATATCATATCCATAGTAATTTATACTTCCATCACTATTTATTGTAGCAATATCATACTCATTGAAACCTTTTGTCCTCGTCCAATAATATACATTTATGTATTCAATCTCACCATTGTCATCAATTTTTTTGTATTTTGCTATTCTACTATCATCATCTTTAAAATATTTTTCACACTCTTCAACACTTAACATAAAAATATCATCATATGTATTAACTCCAAAATCTTTTCCGAAAATATTGGGATTAATATTTTCTACATCATTTCTATATATCTCTGCTCTCTCACTTTCATAAAAAGATAATTCATAAAATTGATTGTTTAAATAATATCTCAAAAGAGAATTATTCCAATTTAATTTGCCATAGTCATTGTGGAAAATAAAAGATAAAATACAATATTTAGACAACAATAAATACTTATCATCTTTTTCGTCTAAAACAATCCACTCCATATCATTTACATCACTATCCTGATCTTCCGTTAAAATTAATCTCCCAAACTTCACCGTCTTAAAATTTGTTATCTCATTATCAACATCACTTAATGTCATTTTTGTATTTCCTTTAAACAAAAAAAATATTATAACGATAACCAAATATAATACACATAAGATTAAATCTGAAATTTTTAATTTAAAATTACCCATAGATTTCATTAAATTTTACAATTATTACATTATTAAATATTTTGATTGAATTTTCATTTGGATAAATGGACATATCTTTCACAAATTTTGAATATTTCAAATTTTGCTCTAAATATTTATCATCAATTTTTTTAATATTTAAACTTGAAAATTTTTTGAATACAATATCAAAAATATAATCATCACATAAAATATTATCATATTTAAAATCTTGATTTGAAAAAATATCATAATTAACATCTGAATAATAAATAGAATCAACTTCTTTATCTTTTGAATTTTGAATAGGATTTCCTAAAAAGAGAATATAGCAATCCTTGTTAAACCCATCAACCATTTGAATTCGAGTCGCAAGTTCTATTGCAAAAGATTTAGAAGCATTTAGTACATTATATTGATTATAATAACTTCCATATGCAATCCAAATATTATGATATAAAATTATTAGTGATAATACTATGCAAATATTCATTAAATTTTTTTTCAGAAAAATTTTAAATTCATTTAAATCAATTAGATACAATGGTAAAATTACAAAAAACACAAATGAATAAGCCATCCTATCATCAATATTATTTACATTATCATTTGTCATAACGACAAAAAAATTAATAGCAATTGGTAAAAAAATAACAACTATTAAAAAAAATAATAATTTAATAAATGCATTGAAATCAATCTGATTGTAAAAATTTAATTTTTGCTTTAAATTATTAATTATAGATAAAACATTATCTTTCAAAAAATTTTTATAGATAATTAATAGTAAAAAGATTATTGTAATAATAATCAAACACAAATAAACTATCTTTACTAAACTTGTTGTATTATGTGCGAAAAAATTTTCATAATTAAAAATTTTAAATATATTTTCATAAGAAATAGATATTGATGATATAATACTTTCAACTGTTAATTCTGGAATAATTTCATTTGTCATCCCATGAATTTTATATATGTAATTACTATTATTAAACAAATTATTCAATATATAATTAATCATAAGGGACATTGAAACAGAAAGTAAAAAACCAAAAACTGCCCTTAATGTGAAAACTACTGTTTCTATTATACTGCAATTTATAATTTTTTTAATTAAAGCTAAACATACAAGAGTCAAAAAGAATGGTATATATGCTTGATAAATCCCTATTGCCACTAAGTTCAAAATTGAATATAAAAATAAATTATTATGTTTAGTTAAAAAATATATTGACAAAATTGTTAGAAAAATTGATAGACAATATATATGTGAGGTAAAAGAATAAAAGAATATTTGCACTATACTTGGTGATACTACAAGAGAAATAGAAATAATATATTTTATGAATATATTATTTATATCTAAAATCCTAATTAAAAATATTGCAGATATTGATAAAAATATTAGAGACACTACAATATTTAACATAGGATTTACAATTGTATATCCAAATAAATCTAATAATTTATTTAATAAATCAACAACCCATCTCCCAAGGACAAGTCCACCACCCAAACTATTCGTATAATAAAATCCATCGGGATTTAAAATTGGATTAGTAATTATAAACAAATGAGTTATTAGCCCAACGAAAAATGTAGCAAAAATTATTTTTTTTTCTTCAATACTATTAATCATTAAAAAATATTATAACAACAAATTAGTCTCTCCGCAAGTAATAAACATAAAACAAAAACTATTTTATTTAGATTATCAATATTAATATGTTTCATATAAATCTATTATCTCCTATCACTAAAAAATAGACTAAAACTAATTATTATAATTGATTAGAAAAAATATTTAATAAAGAGCCTATAAATCTTTGATAAAATGGTATTTCTAAATATGTATTAATTCTTATACACTCTTTTAAAATATTATTAAAATCCTTTTTTATATCAAGTATGACTTCATCATTATAAATATATACACCATTTTCATAATGTAAATAAAGACTTCTAAAATCTAAATTTGCAGTTCCTACAATTGCTCTCAAATCATCTTGAATTAAAACTTTTGAATGAACAAATCCTTTTTTATATTCATATATTTCAACCCCTGCTTTTAATAATTCACTATAATTTTTTCTAGTTACATAAAACACCAATTTTTTATCAGGTATATGTGGAGTTATTATTTTTACATCAACCCCTCTCTTTCTTGTCCTAATTATAGTATCAATCATCGATTCATCCAATATTAAATATGGTGTCATAATATAGATATATTCAAAAGAATAATTAAACATCATTTTAAATAATTGTTCTGATACATTTTCTTCATCATTTGGGAAATCTTCATATGGAATAATATATTTATCAAAAGTATTATTTTGATTTTTTTTATCATCAATCAAATATTTATCTATATCCCATGTTGAAATTTTTTCTGTCATATACCAGACTTCTAAAAAAAATAGTGTCATACTCCTAACTGCTTCCCCATTAATTTTGATTCCTGAATCTTTCCACACACCATATTTTTCATAAATATTTGCATACTCATCAGCAATATTTATACCGCCAGTATAGGCAACATTATTATCGATAATTATTAATTTTCTATGGTCTCTATTATTTTGATTACTTGAAATTAAAGGAGCAATTGGGGAAAACATTTTTGCATGTATTCCAAAAGTTTTTAATTTATTTAAATAAGAAATGTTAAAAGATGAAATTGTATTTAATCCATCATAAAGGAGTTTAACACAAACCCCTTCTTTTACTTTATTTTTTAAAATTTTTAAAATTCTATCCCAAATAATTCCATCATTTAAAATAAAAACCTCTATAAATATAAATTTTTTTGCATTATTTAATTCTCTAATGACATCTTCAAAAAAATCTCTTCCATTATCAAAATATTTAATTTTATAATCTGAATATGGAACAAATTTTGCTGTTTTATAACAATAATTTAAAAAAGAATTATTTTCATATTCTGATACATTATGTTTTATTTCTTCATAATTTCCTATATAATGTTTTGAAGTTTTTTCCAAAATCTTTTTTAAATTTTTATTTCCAAATACAAATTTTTTTTGCAGAATAAAAAATATATAAAATAAAAAACCAATTCCCGGGAAAAGATTTACAAGCATAATCCACGATAATTTATATGAAATCTTACCTATGTTAGTATTTATTATAATGATTGAAATAATAAAATCAACAAAAATTATAGTCCCTATACTTAAATCATGTGTTAATGCTCTGAAAAAATTCATAAGAATTAACCACTCAAGTAGGACAATTAATACTGTTATAAAAAATCTTGAGAATATTATTTTTAAAAATGCATTTTTTGTTTTTCTTTTAATTTTTTCTTTTGTGAATTCTATCATAACTAAAAATACTATTGACTTAAATATTATTTACACTTATTATATTATTTAAGGTAATCTTTAATAATATACTTTTTTTAAAATAAAACTTTAAAAATACTAAACAATATAGTGAATAAAAAACTTTACATTTTTAGAGATACCTAAAATAAATATAAGAAAGGTTTATCAATGCAACAACTAATTAATATCTTAATAAAAACTTTAAAAGACAGAATGTCAAAACAAGCCATTGTTTTTCTAATATCACTTATGCCAATCCTTGAACTTAGAGGAGGATTAATTGCAAGCTCTATCCTTTCAATCCCATATATTGAGTCTCTAATAATATGTGTAATTGCAAACTTTATCCCTATACCTTTTATCTTAATTTTTTTACATCACATATTGAACTTCCTTGAACGAAATAGATACACCAAAAAAATTTCACTATATCTAAAAAACAAAGCAAATAAACATAAAAATGTACTAGACAAATATGGTTATTTAGGACTTTTACTTTTTGTTGCTATTCCACTTCCCGGAACAGGTGCATGGACTGGTTCATTAGTCGCCTCAGTCCTTAGATTTGATTTTAAAAAATCTATAATAGCAATTTTTGCAGGAATACTAATTGCAAGTATAATTATGTCAATATTTTCTTATGGTATTTTATTTCACATAATCCATAAGTAAAATTATTTTATAATTTTTTTTGCCTCATCCAGAGCTCTACTAATTTGGCTTATATCCCTTCCACCAGCTTCAGCAAATTTTTCTCTTCCGCCACCACTTCCACCAATTATTGGAGCAATTTGTTTTATAATACTATTTGAATTATAACCCATCTCAACTGCTTTATCAGATATAGAAACTAAAATAGATGGGATATTATTTTTCTTTCCTATCAGTATCTGAAAATAGTTTTCATATGCACTTTTTATATTGTCTGCTAATTCTTTCAATTCATTTATATTTTTATCTTCAAAAATATCAACAATGACATTCAATCCATTAATTTCGTCAATTTTTAATTTTTTATATTCATCTTTTGATTTTTCTTTTTTATATTTTTCAATCTCTAATCTATTATCTTTTATTTCAGATAATATTTGATTTACTCTATCAATCAATGAATTGTCATTTGCTTTTAGCAATTTTTCAATTTCTAATAATTTATTATATTTCTTATTATAATATTCAATCACTGCATTATTTGTGATTGCAGTAATCCTTCTAACACCATTTGCCACAGATTCTTCTGAGATAATTTTAAAATATTTAATCTCTAAAGTATTGTCAATATGTGTCCCCCCACAGAGTTCAAAAGAAAAATCA
Organism: uncultured Lachnospiraceae bacterium; assembly: GCA_946403075.1. Classification (GTDB taxonomy): domain Bacteria; phylum Bacillota; class Clostridia; order Lachnospirales; family Lachnospiraceae; genus UBA3633. The sequence goes on from CAMIYN010000014.1 coordinate 11,645, forward strand.
GAAATTTTGACAGTTCTAACAATATTTGAATACTTTTCTCCAAACAAAGCCATTGCACCTTGTTTTTTTGCTTCATCAAGCTGCATCTCTTGTTTTAAAACTTGTATAGAATCATTAATTTTTTTATTTACAATTAATTCAACTTTTTCAATCTCACTATCTGTCAATTGATTAAAATGTGTAAAATCAAATCTAAGTTTATCACTATCTACAAGAGAACCTGCTTGTTCTACATGGGAACCTAAAACTTCTCTAAGTGCAGCATGTAGTAAGTGTGTCGCAGTATGATTTATAGCAGTTTTATGTCTAAGATCACCATTAACAATTAATTCAACTTCATCATTTATATTAAATTGTCCATTTACAACTTTACCTATATGACCAATTTTAGTATTTAAAATTTTTACTGTATCAAATACCTCAAATTCGCCTTTTAAACTTACTATTTTACCCTTGTCTCCTACTTGCCCTCCCATCATTGGATAAAATGCTGTATCACTAGTTATAATAATTCCTTCATCGCCCTCATTTATCTCGCTGACTAATTCATCATTATTTCCTATAAATAGAATTTTTGATTTATCAGTCAATTTATCATATCCATTAAAATTTGTCACAATCTTATTGTCAATATTGTCAAATACAGTTGCATCAGTCCCCATATAGTTAGTTGCTTTTCTTGCATCTCTCGCTCTACTCTTTTGTCTATTCATAAGTTCATTAAATTCTTTTATATCTACATCAATATTTTTTTCCTTCAAAATCTCTTTTGTAGAATCAATAGGGAATCCAAATGTATCATATAATTTAAATGCATCTATACCAGATAAAACTTTTTTATTACTCTTTATTAATTCATCACAATATTGATTTAAAATCATTAAGCCTTGATCTAATGTTTTTATGAAATTTGATTCCTCATTATCAATTACTTTTTTAATCATGTCTTTCTTTTCTAATAATTCATAATAATGAGATGAATTTAATTTGATTACTATGTCTGACAAATCAGACATAAAATTTTTCTTTATTCCTAATTTCCTACCATGTTGCACCGATCTTCTAAGTAGTCTCCTTAGAACATAACCCCTACCTTCATTAGATGGAAGTATTCCATCAGATATCATAAAAGTGCAACTCTTTATATGGTCTGCAATAATCCTAAAAGAAATATCTATAATATTATTTTCTCTATATAAATGACCAAATTTCAAACTTATTGCATCCATTAATTCTTTATTTGTATCTACATCAAAAATTGACGGAACATCTTGCACAACTACTCCAAGTCTTTCAAGTCCCATTCCAGTATCAATATTTTTTGTTTTAAGCTCTGTATAGTTTCCTTTACCATCACCATTAAACTGAGTAAAAACATTATTCCAGACTTCCATATATCTATCACAATCACATCCCACTCTACAATCTGGCTTTTTACATCCATATTTTTCACCACGGTCATAATATATTTCACTGCAAGGACCACAAGGGCCAGAGCCATGTTCCCAAAAGTTATCATCTTTACCAAACTTAAAAATCTTTTCGGATGGAATTCCTATATAATCATGCCATAAATCATATGCTTCAATATCATCAACATATACAGATGGATACAATCTATTTTTATCTAGTCCCAAGACTTCAGTTAAAAATTCAAAAGACCAAGTTATAGCCTCTTTTTTAAAATAATCACCAAAAGAAAAATTGCCAAGCATTTCAAAAAAAGTGCCATGCCTTGCAGTATGACCTATATTATCAATATCACCTGTTCTTATACATTTTTGACAAGTTGTAATTCTATTCCTTGGTGGTTTTTCTTGTCCTGTAAAATATGGCTTTAATGGTGCCATACCACTATTAATTAATAATAAACTATTATCATTATTTGGAATTAAAGGAAAACTATGTAATCTAAGATGTCCTTTTGACTCAAAAAATGATAAGTATAATTCTCTTAACTCTGCTATTGTATATTTTTTCATAAAAACAACCTTTTTTTGTTTAAACTATCCTTTTTTCTTTCTTAAATATATGCCTATTTTAATTCCCAAAAAGGCAATTAGAGAAAAAAATACTATTTTAATTAATAAAAAAAGAAAATTTAATAATACGACATCCATAGAAACTAATATTATATACTCCTTTCAAATAATAAAATATAATTATAAAATAAATAAAATTATTAGTCAACGACTTAGATTAATATATTAATTTTGATATCCTACCAAATAGACAAACACTATAAACATTCCAATATATCAACTGCATTTGAAGCTGCACCTTTCCTTATTTGATCCCCAGAACAAAACAAAGATATTCCATTTTTAAAAACTAAATCTTCCCTTATTCTACCAACTTCAACAATATCTTTATTTGTAGTGTTAATTGGCATAGGGTATATATCATTTCCCAAATCATCTACAAGATTTACTCCATCAAATTTTGCAATGCTATTTTTCACTTTTTCTATGCTAATTTTTTCTTTTGTAATAACAGTGACAGAAATACTATGAGATCTAACTACTGGAACTCTAACACAAGTGCAAGAGACAGATAAATTTGGTAAATGCATAATTTTTCTACTCTCATTTTGCATTTTCATTTCTTCTGTAGTATACAAATTGGAAGTAGCAATTCCAATAGATGGTATTAAATTATATGCTATTTGATGTTTAAATACACTTGGTCTTATTTCTGATTTTTTATTCTTATTTATCAAATTTGTTTCTTCAATCAATTCATTTATCCCATTAATTCCTGCTCCCGATACCGCTTGATATGTAGATGCTATCATAGATTCAATTTCAGAAATTAAATTTATTGGCCAAATCGCCATCAAAGTAATTATTGTAGAACAATTTGGATTTGCAATTATTCCTCGATGTTTTTTTATATCATCTCTATTTATCTCTGGAATAACGAGTGGCACTCTCTCGTCCATTCTAAATGCACTTGAATTATCAATAAATATAGCACCAGAATTTATAATATCTTTTGCATAAAATTTTGCAAGGTCATTATCAACTGCACCAAGCACAACATCAAGACCTTTAAAACTCCCCTCTTTTACCTTTTCAATTAATATTAGTTTATTGTTGAATTTTATTTCTCTACCAGCATTTCTATCACTTGAAAACAATTTCAAACCATTTATGGTAATTTTCCTCTCTTCTAAACATTCAATCATTTGTTTTCCAACTGCTCCTGTTGCACCAAGTATTCCAATATTCATAAATTTACCCTCCTAAATTTCATTTAAAACAAAATGATTATATATACAATTTATGGCCTTTTCAAAATCTTTATTATCTACACCAATTGTTATATTAATCTCATCACTACCTTGATTTATTATTTTTATATTTATATTATTATCACCAAGTGCTTTAAAAATTTTTCCTGCAAGTCCTATTCTTTGGATAAAATTTCTACCAACCATAGCAATTAATGCAATATCTTTTATAACATTAACTTCATTTGTTTCCAAATCACTTTTTAGTCTTGATACAATTTCATATTGATACTTTTCAATAAATTTTTTTTCTACTACTATACAAAATGCATCAACAGAAGCAGGGATACTTTCAATACTTATCTTCAATTCTTCAAAAACTTTTAGTGCTTTTCTTAAAATTCCAGTCTCACTTGAAATATGATTCTTTTTTACACTTATTACATAGAAATCTTTTCTGCCAGTTATACCAGTTATAATAGAAGGTTTATTATTTGCATCATAATTATCACAATTACTTACTATCATTGTTCCAAAATCATTTGGCTCATTAGTATTTTTAATATTTATAGGTATGTTTTTTTCTTTGACTGGAAAAATTGCCTCATCGTGCAAGACATTTGCACCCATATAACTCATTTCTCGCAATTCATCATAAGAAATATAAGAAATTTTTTTAGAATTTTTTACTATTCTAGGATCACAAATTAAAATACCATCAACATCAGTCCAATTCTCATACAAATCTGCATCAATTATGTTTGCAAGTATACTTCCTGTTATATCACTGCCACCTCTACTCATAACTTTTATTTCATTATTTGGCATAACTCCATAAAAACCAGAAATGACATATTTTGATTTTTTATTAAATCTTTCAAAAAATTTGTTTTTACTCTTATCTAAATCAATATCACCATCAAAATTAAATGATACAAAATCTGCAGCATCAAAAAATTCAAAATTTAAATAATCTGCTAAAATTTTTGCTGTAAGATATTCCCCTCTTGATACTAAAAAGTCTTCACTAATACCTTTTTTAATTTTATCTTTTATGATATTTAATTCACTTTCTATATCAATATTTAAATTTAAATCAGAAACCAAATTTTTATACTTATTTTCAATTTTTGAAAATATATCCAAATAATTTACACCATATTTCAAATGGGCAAAAGTTAAATAAAGTAAATCAGTAATCTTGTAATCATCAGCATCTACTTTACCACAAGCACTGGTGACAATAAACTTCCTATCACTATCACTCTCTACAATATTTTTAACTTTTTTTAATTGTTTACTATTTGCTACACTACTTCCACCAAATTTTGATACTTTTATCATATTATCCTTACATTTTTGCTACAAAAGATTCGTCATCTTTTATATATTCATATATTTTTTTTATACTTAGATCTTTTGTAATAATTGTCTCATAATCTATAACTTCACTAACTATATCTTTATATTTATCAATATTTTTACTCCTTATGTAAAACTTACCAATTAAATTATTTGAAACTGCTTTTTTTTCATAATCACCATCCCAAAAAAGTCCATTCCCAGATGTTATATCAACAATATCTAACACTATAGAATGTGCAGTTGGTAAACTTCCTGCACCTTTCCCCAAAAAAGTGCTACTTTCTAGATTATCGCTAAAAATATCTATAGCATTATTATTCAAATTGACACTATAAAAATTATCATTTTTATCTATAAACATAGGCATTACAAAAGCATTATCAATGTCGCCACAAGATATTAATTTAATTGTCTTATCATTTTTTTTTGCAAAGTCAATATCTTTTTTTTCTATATTTCTTATCCCCATATTAATTATACTATCTATTTCTACACTTATATCAAAAATATAATTCATCAAAATTGCAGTTTTATATTTTGCATCAAGTCCATCTATGTCACTACTTGGATCACTTTCGGCTAGTCCTAATTTTTTTGCATTATCAAGTGTCTCTTTGAAATCACGATTTTCTATGAACATTTTTGACAAAATATAATTTACAGTCCCATTAATTATCCCTATAAATCCAGATATATTATCTACTTTTTTTATATCGTTTATTGAATGAAAAATATGCACCCCACCACCAACTGTTGCTTCAATATTTAGATTAATCAAAGTTTCTTTTGCCATCTTAATCATTTCGTCAAATTTAGTAGCAAGTAAAAATTTGTTACTTGTGACAAAGTCTTTTCCATTTTTTACTGCCATTAAAAATGCATCAAAACTTAAATCATTTCCACCCAAACATTCTACAACTATATCTATACACTCATCTTCAAAAATGTCATTTATGTTGGAAGTAAAAGTTACATCATCATACTTTTTTGACAATTCATTTATTTTTTCTTCTCTTACATATATAAATTCAATATCAATATTATCTAAAAAATCATTTGATGAATTTTTGATAATATCATATACACCTTTTCCTACTGTGCCAAATCCAAGTATCGCTATATGATATTCTGCATTTTCTTTTATCATTATTTTATACCTGCTAAATCTTTAAGTTTTTTTCTTGCATTATCATTTTTTTCTTTAAAACTATTTTCTAAATCTTTTGACTCTTCATATGATATTTTATTTTTCAACATTTCTTTTATCTTTTTAGTATTAATCACACTATATAACTCTTCTAATTTTAAATCATACTTTTTATATATTCTTTTTTTGTCATAGTCGTTTAAATCTTTTATCTCATATGTAAAATTAGATAATAATTCATTAGAATTATCAACAAATTTATTAATTAAATTATCTATATTCTTAAATGACTCACTATGATTTGTATTTATATTATTATCATATAAAACTTTTTGTTGCAACACACCACTTATCATTAACTGCCCTTCATTATTTAAATATAAATTATCATTTGTTAAATAATTTTTATATATGTATCCTTTTTCATCAAACAAATAGCACTCACCAACCCCATCTCCATCTGAATCAACCCAATGCCAACCTGAAGTATAATAAGAGCCGTTGTCAAGAGCATATTTCATCCCGATAGCATCATTTTCCCATTTGCCATTCGCAAGCAGCAAACTAACATTTAAAAATACTAATAATGTTATAATCAAAACTATACTTTTTTTCATTTTATTCCTCCAAAATCAAACTCACTTTTTTTAAGAATTCTATGTATTCTTTTACTAACTATGATGGCAAATATAATTTTTACATTATCTACCAAAACAAATGGAACTACACATACTCTTAAACTATTTATAAAACTATAGTGTGATAAAAAACTATAGTGCATAGTCCCTATTGTATATAAAATTATATTAGATAAAATTAATACGAAATATTTATATAATATATTTTCAAACCTATCATACAAAACTGAAATAATAACACAAAAAGGAATATACCCAATAATAAATCCACCCGTCAAAGAAAATATTGTATTTAATCCAGCTCTCATATTAGAAAATACGGGGATACCTATAATGCCAAGTAATATATAAATAAGAGATACAAAAAAAATAATTTTTAAATCAAATACAATTCCAATTATCATTAAAGCTAAGGTTGAAAAAGTTATTGGTATCACATTTATATTTATAGTGATATTTGACATTATACTTAAAATTGCTACAAGTAATGCAATAAGAATAACTTCTTTAACACTCGATATATGTTTCATATAATAATTTATTTTGCAAATTTTGTAAACTCAGGAATTAACCATAAAGTTTTAAAACTTTTATTTGTGTTATAGCTACTATAAGTGTTCTCACCCATATCAACAACCCACCAATTATTGTATTTTGTATTTTTTGTGAGCCAATTATTGTTTATAAAATTCATATCTGTATCTTTATTATAAGTTAAATATATTGTTTTATAATTTTTATCTATCATATCTACAATTACATCTTTTACCACTTGTTCATCATTAGTTGTTAAATAATTCAATCCATTAGTAAATTTAGCACCTATAGAATAAACTGGATTATTTGTATATTCTAAAGTGTATGAATTACTTTCAACTTTTTTAATACTTGGTTCAAATTCCATCATTAATTCATTTCTAAAACTATCTATATTAAAATCTTTATCAACTTTTCCTTTTAACATATAATACTCAATAAGATTTTTACCATACAAAGTTGAATTACAAACCTTATCTACAACCCATTCGTGGTCAAATTTTAATTCTTCATCTGTCAAATTGATATATTTATTTCTCAAATTGCCAAATCCATAATTATTACTTGGCACAGGGTCTTCCCATGTCACATCAACATTATACCAATTATTATCAAGTTTAATTCGATTCCAAGCATGCGAACCACCATTTCCTTTGCCACTAACAATCTCTGATTCAATGTTTACTGCTTTACAAAGCACATTGAAAGCATCGGCATAGCCAGCACAAACTGAAGTCTTTTTTACAAGTGCACCATATGAAGTATAACTATCCACAGGAATTTTATTTTCCAAATAATTTTGGTAGTCATAGACATTGTTCTCAACTAAATACTGAATAATCTGCATTTCTTTTTCAAAGTCAGTCATATCACTCTTAATATAATTATTTACAAATTGTTTAACAACTTCTTCTACTTGTTTAGTTTTTTCAGAATCAATTTTTAGATTTGTATAATCATAATTATTTTTTAAAGATAAATTTCCACTATCTTTTATAAATATTTTGCTCTGATTGGCATTAACTTTTATTAATTGATCATCTGTCGCCCTTCTCTTACTTCTAATAACCCCACTATCTGCTGCACCAACTATACTTGATATATCTTTAACTATTGCTTGTGTCTCTATCTTATTTTCTTTTGTAGTTTCATTTTTTTTATTAAAATCCTCTAAAATTTCACCAGCCAACTTATTTCTTTCTTCTGCAATTTTCATAATAGTGTTTTCAGTTGGCTTACTACTTAACTCATTTCCTGTCATTTCATTACCATTTTCATCAAAAATGATGCCATCTTCATCTGCCCTATATCCACTTATATAATCATCTCTTAATAATTTCCCATCAGAGTCAAAATAATATCTATACCCATCTATATAGTGATAGCCTGTAACTCTTTTCCCAAAGTCGCTATATCCTGTATTAAAGAAATACATATCTCCATCAATTTCAACCCAACCAAGTGCAAGATTTCCTTCTTTTGTTGCATAATATTGATTGCCATTTTCCTTAAACCAGCCTCTTTTTATCGCATTACTTATATATACTTTAAAATTCCCATACCCATCATATAGCCATATGGCAGCATAAGATTTTATATGACAAAAAAACATAACTATAAAAATACTAATAATTAATCTAAAACTTAAATTTATACTATACTTTTTCATAAATTGCCCCTAAAAAATATTTTTTAAATTATATCATAACTATGTTAAAAAATCCATAAATTTGATTTTCTTATATATGCCCACATAATGTCAACAATATGTAATTGTTTTGATTAGTGTTTTTGGTAAAATTAATATATGAATATAAAAAGAATATTTAATAATTTGTTAAACCTTATATTTAAAAATATGGAACAAGAATCTCATCCCCTACGATTTAACTCACCACTACCATTTAATTCTTTTAAACAGATATTGAGTAATTTATTGAAATTTGTATTTCCAAAGAGATGTATAATTTGTGATACAATTTTACCTTTTGGGAAAGGGATTAATTATGAATACTTATGCAAAAAATGCATTAAATCAATACACTTCATAACAGAACCTTATTGCAAAAAATGTGGTGCAAAAATTAATGACATTGATTCTGCATACTGTGATAGATGTAAAAGTCAATATTCAAAAACTAAAAGCAATTATTCTTTTGGATTTGGACTATGTAGATATACAAATAACATCAAAAACTCTCTCCATAAAATCAAATATGATGGTAGATATGAATATTTAGAGTTTTATGGCAAATTAATTGCAAATATTTATTATAAAAAAATCAAAAAACTAAATATCGATGCATTTATTCCAGTTCCTATACATAGAGAAAGATTACTATCAAGAAATTATAATCAAGCGGAAGTACTTGCAATGCACATTTGTAATCATTTGAAAAATTATAATATAGATATAGAAGTTGATAATGAGTATATTATTAGAACAAAATCTACTAAAAAATTAAACAAATTAAGTAATACAGAGCGAAAAAATGAATTAACAAATGCATTTACTATAAAAAAACATCCCCAATATAAAAATGTATGTATCGTAGACGACATTTATACAACTGGTTCTACTATTGAAAATCTAAGCGGTCTGATAAAAAAAGATAATGTATCAAACATTTATTTTTTGGTTATTGCAGTGGTAGATAATATATAATAGAATCTCTAAAAATCCTATGAGTTATCTAAGATTTCCTATTAAATATACATTATTCCATATTTTCAAAATTAAATTTTAAAAATTTATTTATTTAAAATTACTATAAATTTAATATTAATTAACTAGGGTAAAATATTTGTAGGTTTTATAGAATTTTATTATAATCTATGATATAATCATTATATGTATTCAATAAATGACATTGACTCTAAATATATTGATTCTTATTTAAAAGAAATTTTAAACAATAAGAATTTTTTATTAATTAAAAATTTTACACATCATGGAAAAGTCAGTACTTATGACCACTGTATACATGTAGCTGCTATGAGTTTAAAAATAAATAATTTTTTTAACCTAAATTCAAGAATTGATGTTTTATTAAAAGCATCAGTTCTACATGATTTCATACTATATGATTGGCATAATAACAATTCAAAAAAATTACACGGTTTTACACATGCAAAAGAAGCAGCCACTAATGCAAAAATGAATTTTAATGTAAATCAAGATATTCTACAAATTATTGAATCACATATGTGGCCTTTGAATATAACAAAAATCCCGAAGTCAAAAGAAGCAATTATTGTTTGTATTGCTGACAAATATTGTGCACTTTTAGAAACTTTATTTTTGAGGTAAGTATGTATTTAAATAAATTATTTTTATGCTTTTTGACATATAGCCTTTTAGGTTGGATTTATGAGACAATCTTTTGTATAGTGAAAACAGGAAATTGGGAAAATAGAGGATTTTTGTATGGTCCAGTTTGCCCCATATATGGGGTTGGAGCAACAATACTTTATTTTTTAACTAAATCTAATATTTATTCTAATCTTGAAATTTTTTTTATTTCCTTTTTTGGAAGTCTAGTTCTCGAATATTTTACTTCACTATTACTTGAAATACTTTTTCATGCAGTATGGTGGGACTATACTAATGTGCCATTAAATATAAGTGGTAGAACAAGTATAATAACAAGTATAGGATTTGGATTTGGTGGCATTATTATTACAAATAAAATAATTCCTTTTGTAGAAACAAATATAAATAGTATAAATTTTTTAACTGCCGAAATTTTAGCTTATTTATTTTTGATACTTTTTACAGTTGATATGACAATGACTATTACTGCTCTCACAAATTTTAGATTAATTATTGAAAAAGCAGATAAGTCAATAAATAAGCATATGATGAGTATTATATCTAATTTTCACACCAAAACTAATTCTGCAAAAGAAAAAATATTAAAATTATCTTTAAAATTTCCAAAGGAAAACATTTTTTTCAAATTTGCTCTTACAAGAGTTAAAGAATTTAGACCACCAAATTCTATAAAGCATAAATTTGATTTATTTATAAAACATTTAAAAAAATAAATAGAGGTTAAAGTGCAATCTGAAACTATAAAACTAATTATTGATTCATTTCCAAAAATTTTATTATCAGGAATAGCAACTACTATTCCTCTAACAATAATATCATTTTTATTTGCCTTAATCATAGGAATAATAATCGCACTAATGCAATTTTCAAATAATAATTTTTTGAAAGGTATTGCGAGATTTTATGTATGGATAATAAGGGGCACTCCTATTCTCGTTCAATTGTTTATAGTTTTTTATGGTCTCCCAAGAATAGGTATATTAATTGACCCATTCCCATCTGCAGTTTTGGTATTTTCACTAAACGAGGGTGCGTACTCCTCTGAAACAATTAGGGCATCACTCCAAGCCATCCCAAAGGGACAATTAGAAGCAGCATATTGTATAGGTATGACTTTTCCACAAGCAATTTGTAGAATCATCTTGCCACAGGCAATAAGGATTGCTTTTCCGCCACTATCAAACTCGATAATCTCAATGGTAAAAGATACTTCACTTGTATCAAATATTACTGTCGCAGAAATGCTAATGATGACACAAAGGATTATTTCAGTTACTTATGAACCATTTATATTATATTTGGAAGTTGGATTTATTTATCTTATATTTTCTACACTTCTTACATTTTTACAATCAAAATTGGAAAAGGCATTTCCAATTTATAAATAAAAAAATATAGTTTTTAGAATTTTTTTATAAATAATGAGAGGTATTGATGTTAACAGTTAAATCTTTAAATAAAAAAATTAATTCACAAAATATTTTAAATGATATTAATATTCACATAAACAAAAGTGAAGTTGTATCAATTATAGGTAAGAGTGGTGCAGGAAAGACAACTATTCTTAGGATTATTGATATGCTTGATAAAGCAGATAGTGGAATTATGACTTTTAATGACAAAACTTATAATCTACAAAACCTAACAATGAAAGAAATTTTAAAAATCAGACAAAATATTGGATTTGTTTTTCAAGATTTTAATTTGTTCTTAAATAAAACTGCTATTGAAAATGTTATGGAAGGACTAATAGTAGTAAAAAAAATGAACAAAAATGAAGCATTTGAGATTGCAAAAAGTTGTTTGAATAGAGTAGAATTAAATGACAAATATAATTCATATCCTTTTGAATTATCTGGGGGTCAAAAACAACGAGTAGGAATAGCGAGAGCTATAGCACTATCTCCATCAATTATACTATTTGATGAGCCAACAAGTGCACTTGACCCTGAGTTAGTAGATGAGGTTTTAGATGTCATCAAAAATTTAAAAAACTCTGGGATGACTATGATTATCGTATCTCACGAATTACATTTTGTGAAAAATATTTCAAATAGAATCTATTTTATGGAAAACGGCTCTATCATAGAAGAAGGGGAAACAGACAAAATATTTAATAATCCAAGCAATGAACGAACAAAAGAATTTATAATACATTCGATGAAAAATTATGAATAATAAAAAAATATTAACTGAAAATCATATATATTTTTTAGATTACCTAAGAGTTATATCTTGTTTTGCGATAGTTATACTTCACACACAAAATATATTTTTAGTCGACAATTTGGGATATATGGAGGAATTTGCCCCCACAAAAATATACTTATTAAAAACTTCTCTGCAATGGGCAGTTCCTATATTTTTAATGATAACTGGGTATATTTTTTTGGGGCTTAGAAATAATTTAAATTATAAAAACTTATCAAAATATATAATTAAATTTTTATTAATTATCATTTTTGTAAACACAATATTTAATTTGATTGAAAACTACTACTATATGAAAATCTTAAATATTGATGCCATAATACTTGCATTTAAAAATATGATTTCTGGCAAAAGTTTTGACCATATGTGGTATATACATCACATACTTGCAATTTATTTAATTTTACCAGTTATCAGACCTTTTTTTGACAAAGATATAAAAGATTTATATATATTTATACTAATTAGTTTTATTGTTATTTTTGTAATTAGTTTTTTTAATCAACTCACAAATTCAAATATTTTTACTATTTATAAATTTGACTATATGGTTTTTTATGTATGTCTCGGTGGGTTATTATATAAAATTAATTTTACAAAAATTAAAAATTCTATCTTGATTATAATATTACTGATTTGTTTTTTAATAAATATTTTTACTTATCTTATTTTTAACACATCAATTACTAGTTATTCAAATCAACTTTTTGCAGCAATTGAGAGCACACTTATTTTTATAATTGCAAAAAACTTCAATTTAAATAAAAATAATTTCATTAATTACTTATCAAAATACACTTTATCAATCTATATATTTCATGTATTTTTTGGACATTTAATAACTAAAGTTTTTTATATTTATCCTTTAAATTATGGCACCTTTATTCCTATATTTATTTTTTCAATTATAATTTTTTTTATAAGTTTTTTATTTTCTTTTTCAATAATATTTATAAAAAAATTAATAATAAAATTTTATTTTAAAAGGAGGAAATAATGAGTATTAAAGTAGCAATTAATGGTTTTGGAAGGATAGGTAGATTATGTTTTAGACAAATGATTGATGACAATAATTTTGATGTAGTCGCCATAAATGATTTAGGAGACATAAAAATGCTTATGCATCTCTTAAAGTATGACTCAACACAGGGGAGTTTTAAATATCGTGATAAGATATCAGTTGAAAATGACAATATTATAGTCAACAATAAAAAAATTAAATTTTTACAAATACCTGATGCAAATAATCTACCTTGGAAAGATTTAGGAGTAGATATAGTTCTTGAGTGCACAGGATTTTACACTTCAAAAGACAAATCAATGGCTCATATAAATGCAGGTGCAAAAAAAGTCGTAATCAGTGCTCCTGCAGGTAATGATTTAAAAACTATTGTGTATAATGTTAATCACCAAACATTAACAAAAGATGACCAAATACTTTCAGCAGCATCTTGCACTACCAACTGCCTTGCACCTATGGCAAAGGCACTAAATGACTGCTATGAAATTCAGTCTGGAATTATGTGCACAATTCATGCATATACAGGGGATCAAATGATACTTGATGGACCACATAGAAAAGGGGATTTGAGAAGAGCAAGATCTGCTGCTATAAATATTGTTCCAAACTCTACAGGAGCTGCTAAAGCGATCGGTCTTGTAATCCCTGAATTAAATGGTAAATTAATAGGTTCTGCACAAAGAGTCCCAACTCCTACTGGTTCTACAACTCTATTATTTGCAGTAGTTAAGGGAAATGATGTGACAAAAGAAAATATTAATAAAGTGATGAAAAATGCAGCAAATGAATCATTTGGATATACCGAAGATGAAATCGTGTCAAGTGATGTAATAGGTATGAGTTATGGTTCACTCTTTGATGCAACACAAACTATGGTAAATAAAATTGCAGATAATCTATATGAAGTGCAGGTTGTCTCATGGTATGACAATGAAAATTCCTATGCGACACAGATGGTTAGAACAATTAAATATTTTGCTTCATTAATAAAATAAAAATTAAAATCCCACCAATATATTCTTTTTAAAAACGAATATTTACTGGTGGGATTTTTTATGATAATACCAAGAAAAATTTAATTGTTATTAGGTTCAACATAATTTGGTTTTTCACACTTAACTATTGCTTGTTTTTGCATTGTGATACGACAATTTTTATTATTTCCAAATTCTACAATAACTAAATCAGGAGTCATATCAATAATCACTCCATAAAATCCAGCAGTCGTCAAAACACCATCTCCTATAGCTAATTGATTCATCAATTCTTGTTGTTTTTTCTTTTCTTTTTGTTGTGGCTTAATTATTAAGAAATAAACTATCACAATAAAAAATCCAAAATACCCTACCATAAGTAAAGGGTTAGCAGTTTCAGTTGCTGTTAAAAATAAATTCATATAATCCTCCATTAAATATATTTAAAATCTATTTTAATCTATTTTAATCTATTTTAAATCTTCGGCTCTTTTCGTATTTTTATTTGATTTATATGCATCTCTAATATACCTAAGTTTTGCATTTCTTATATATACTTTTCTTCCTTTGGCATTTCCCTCTATAACAAGTTTTAACTCAATAGTATTTGAACCTTGTTCTTCTAGCCACTCATCAATAACAAGTGGGGGACCATCATTAAAATCACTATAACCTCTCACAAATTCCCCACCTATATAGAGCTCAATAGAACACTGGGTGTCTGCTGTACTTGCTCCATGTGTCTGGTGTGCTATTTCCATATGGAAAAATTCATATCTTGACACATCAAATTTTACTGATGCTCCATTTCCAGATAAACACATTACATCCTTCCATACATCTCCACCCCAAATTTTTGCTTCCTCAACATTTTTAGTAAACTTATTGCTTGCAGTTACATATTTTGACAAATCCACACCACCATACACACTTTCAGTAGCTAATAAATATTTTGGTGCTTCTTCTACAACTAAATTAGTTCCCAATACTTTACCAGTTGAATCTCCACCCTCAGGTCTCTTTAAATCAACTTTTTTACTTAGAATATATCCTACTTCACTTGGAGAAAATACAAAATTGGGATACTTAGGTTTTTTCTTATCATTATCAAATTCTTCAATTTCTTTTCCAGTTGCATTTATCCTCGAAACATTACTATCAGTAGCATTTAAAATTTCAAATTTATTTTTTTTATTACTTAATAATGGTCTAAAATTTAAAGTATATACCCTTTGCACTATTCCATCCTCTATCCATTGACCTTTGCTATTTGTGACTTTTCCATCAGACATAGTTGCATTTGTTAACAATTTACCATCTGCCCCAAAGCGATAGCACTCTGCAACTGTATCGTTATTGTCATCAATCCATCTCCAACAATTTATGGCAAAAGAATTATTATCATTTACATAATATGTAGAACCATCAATTTCCATAAATCCAGCACCAAAAACATTAATAGTTAATGATACTATTAATAACGGAATTAAATATTTAAACATTTTTATTCTATTCTTTTTCATTAAAAAAAACATCATACTATTCTCTTTACCAAATCAAAAGCACTTAATATTACTTTATCCATATCATAATATTTATATTGCCCTAATCTACCTCCAAATATTACATTTTCATTTTTAGATAAATTTTTATATTCTTCATAAAGTTTTTGATTTTTGTCATCATTTATTGGATAAAATGGTTCAAGACCTTCTCTAAAACTTAATGGATATTCTCTTGTGATAATTGTTGTATCTACATCTACAAAATTAAAATGCTTATGTTCAATGATTCGAGTATATGGAATTTCGGCTTCTGTGTAATTTACTACAGCATTACCTTGATAATCTTTAATGTTTAATTTTTCAATTTCAAATTTTAAACTTCTATATTCTAATCTACCTAATTTATAGTCAAAATATTCATCTATACAGCCAGTATACACAATACAATTTGCACTATACTTATTTTTAACTTTTAAATAATCAGTATTTAAAACTATCTCACAACCATCAAACATTTTCTTTATCATATTTGTATAACCATCAATTGGGATCCCTTGATATCTATCATTAAAATAATTATTATCGTAGGTATAGCGAACTGGTAATCTATTTATAATAAAACTTGGTAATTCCTTGCAAGGTCTTCCCCACTGTTTTTCAGTATACCCCTTGATTAATTTTTCATATATATCTCTTCCTACGAGTGAAATAGCCTGTTCCTCTAAATTTTGGGGCTTTTCTACAATCTCTTTTCTCTGTTCTTCTATAATTTTCTTTGCATCATCAATTTTAAAAATATTCCACATTTTTGAAAAAGTATTCATATTAAATGGCAAATTGTAAACTTCACCCTTATAATATGCTATAGGCGAATTTGTAAATCTATTAAACTCAGATATTTCATTTACAAAATCCCAAACCTCTTTATCATTTGTATGAAATATATGTGCTCCATACTTATGAACATCAATTGAATCAATATTTTCAGTATAAATATTTCCTGCAAGAAAATTCCTTTTTTCTATCACTAATATTTTTGCATTTTGATTTTTATTTTTAATGCACCTTGCTAATGTCGCATTAAACAATCCTGCCCCTACTAAAATATAATCAAACATAATATACACCTACTTTGTGAAAAAACTATGTGTAAAATGAGAATAAATCATAGCAACAAAAATGAGCACTACTGTAAGCTGGATCCTGTTTTTCAAGTGGTCATCTATCTAGGATTTATGTCACCATAAACCTCAAGCGAATACCTTGACAATCGCGAGTAAACGATTAAAGTCAAATTTTTCTTGCTTCAGATGGAGTTTACAATGCGAGATATGTTACCACATCCCCGGTAGTCTCTTACACTGCCATTTCACCCTTACTATAAAATATAGCGGTTTATTTTCTGTTGCACTATTCTTTAGGTTGCCCTAACCAGATGTTATCTGGCATCCTACTCTATGAAGTCCAGACTTTCCTCTCAAAAATTGAGCGACCACTCATAGTACTCATCTAAATTATTTTATCATATAACTAAATATAATTCAACAAAAGTGCATTATTATTTTCATTATTTCAATATTTTTTCCATATTTTTGAATTTATAATTTTTTAAAAACTCATTAAAATCATCTTCATTAACCACTTCGTTATCATAATTGGCTAACAAATTATAAGTGTTAGCATTGAAACCATCATATGTATCATTATATATAATATTCAATATTTTAGCAATATGAAATAAAAGAGCTATTAATTGTAAAAGTAAAGTCTATATTTTGATTTAAAGTATAGACTTTACTTTTTCATATACTATTACTTATCTTGTTAAAAAATCATTTTTACATCTAATCAAAATTTATATATATTTATAAATACATCTAATAAAATAATTTTTAAAAAATTATTATTATCAAAAAAAAGAGAAAATAATTTCTCTTTTACTACAAAATTTTTAACATTGAAAATATAGATTTTTGCATATTGCCAAAACTACGGGAGTGAATTTTTATGTCTTTTTTTTAAATGGGGAACCTTATTCCCCCTATCTTATAAATTTGTAAATTATACAAGTTATGAATTTCAAATTTTAGATTTTAATCTAAGGCAACAAAAACCTTTTATAAAAGATTTTAATAAACCATCACATTACCTATATTAAATGCAGGTCCCTTTGGAACCTTACTTACTGGTTCAAGCTCAGCTAACCAATTAAAAGATACCCAAGCATTAGTAGCATATCTTCCTCCACCACCATAAACGTAAAAGCACACAAATAACTTTTCATCTTTTTCAAGAAAAAAACTAACAGAAGTTTGATTTTTTTGAGCTATAAGATATGGATCTTGAAGATATGAAGATTTTGCAAGTTGAGAACCTGATACAACTATTTTTTGTTGTATATGTGCCGAACAATAAGAATATCTAGGATTTATATTTGTATCATTATCAGTAGATTTACCTCGATAAATTCCATATGTAACATTACCTTCCCATCCATAAGCATTTGACCTATTATAAACTGCAGAATCTGCATAACCAGTTTCTGTGCTCACAGTAGCTATTCCATCTGGATTAACCTTACTAGCAAAATTCCAAGCTGTAAAATTCAAAATACATAAACCTGATTTTGAAATTTTACTAACTACTTCAGTAACTGCAGAAAGAGTATCCTTATGAGAAAAAAATACTAAATAATCTTTACTAACCGATTTACTATTATATTTTTTCATAAAACATACTTCACTCATATCATAGTCATCATTTGAAAAATCACTGATAACTTCTTGCACTTCCCCATTCCATATACCATTTCTACTGAGATAAGATGATACCAAACTATCAATTTTTGCATCAAGTGAGTTTTCAAGGGAAGACATTCTATTAGATAGATTATTGAGGTCAGCTGCAAATTCTGCTTTTGTAACAAAGGCAGAGCCATCGGATACTGAGATTGCAGCGATTGAATTTATTAATGACACTGATAATATCAAAGATAAAGATATAAAAAGTTTTAATATTTTCATATGTATATGAACCCCCCCCCCTTGGGAAATAATATGAAAAAACTACCAATAGAGGGCATATTAGAAATTTATAGGGGGTGTATTTGTAGGGGCGAAGCACTGCGAGCCCGCAGCAAGAAAGTAGAGTTAGCCGTAGGGGCGAAGTACCACGAGCCCGTTGCAAGATAATAGCTAAAGTTGTAGGGGCGAAGTACCACGAGCCCTTTTGCAAGATTGTAATGTTAGTCATAGGGCGACCTATCTGTAGATAATATCTCTATACCCATAAAAAATTTTGAATACAAAAAAACTAAAACCATATTGATTTTAGTTTTTTGTAATCATATCAGGATTAATGACTTTATTAATATCTTATTAATTCATATATCAATATTTTAAATTAATTCTTTAAAATAATTAATATCTATTTTTTAAATACATTTCAAATCATTTTTAACTCAAATATTAAATAGAAACTTTAAAACATATAGTATAATTATTTTAATTGTAAATGATAAACTATTTTCAAAGTTTCATTTTGAAAAGAACTAAATAATAAAGATTACATAGGAAACCTTAAATAAACTGTTAGTATTTTTAGAGATTTTCTCATAATTAACCCAATCAAAATTCTAAAATATATATTGACAAAATAGTCTTTTTTTGTTATTTTGTTCATATTGATAGTATTTTATATTAAATTTGAACATTTTAGAGGTGTTATATGAAATCATTACAAAAAAAGCTTAAAAATATACAAATATCAATAATAATTGTTCCTTTTTTAATCATTACTGCACTATGCTCTTTTTTCTTTATTTTCCCAGAAGAAACAAAAAAATTTTTTACTGATGTAAATCCTTTATTTAGAGATAAAATGTCTATACTCTATTTATCAGTAAACTTTTTTGTTTTTATTTTTTCATTTTATTTGGCATTTAGCAAATATGGAAAAATTAAGCTTGGCAAAAAAAATGAAAAACCAAAATTTTCATTTTGGGAATATGGAGCAATGATGTTTTGTGCTGGTCTATCTGGTAGTATCATTTATTATTCATACACAGAATGGATTTTTTATATGAATGAACCATTTATTCAAAGTTTTGACAAGCTAAATAATCCTTTTATCAATTCTTATGATATGGCACAAGCACATTCATTTTTCTTTTGGTCTAATTATTGGTTATACCTTGTTCTAGCAGTATGTTTTGGCTTTATGATACACACAAGAAAAAGAACTAAACAAAAATTTAGTGAAGCTTTGAGACCACTATTCCACAATAGAGTTGATGGGATTTTAGGCAAAACTATAGATGTATTCTCAGTAATATCAATTGTTGCAGCGGTTACTTGTTCTCTATGTTTTTCTCCACCAATAATTACCAATTGTTTGCATAAATTATTTAATGTTCCAGACAACAACATAACTACAATTTTAGTTTTACTCACTATATTTATTATATATAGTATATCTCTATATAAAGGGCTAAATGGTATCAAAAACCTATCAAGCATTTGTGTAAGTGTATTTTTAATCTTTCTTGTATACATATTATTATTTGGAGGTGAAATACAGTTTATACTTGAAAGTTCTTTTCAACAACTTGGAGTCTTATTCAACAATTTAATTCCTATGTTTACTTATACTGATGCAAGTAGGTCTTTATCATTTGCACAAAACTACAATGTTTACTATGATGCATATTGGATGACTTGGGCTATTGCTGTTCCATTTTTTCTCGGTATAATAATAAAAGGTAGAACAATAAAACAGGCAATACTTGAAGGATACTTATTTGCAATTCCTGGAACTCTCGTAAGTTTCTTTATTATACCAAACCATTATATATCAAAACAAATATCAGGTTCTCTTGATTTACTTGGTATGTATGCAAATAATGAAAAAATGTATGAAGTAATAGGCACAGCAATAAGTTCTCTCCCAATTGCCCCTCTTGCTCTACTACTTGTTTCAATATCTATGATATTATTTTGTGCAACAAGTTATGATTCGATTTCACTTACTTGTTCTTGTTATTCTTATAAAGATTTATCAGGCAACAAATCTCCAAGTAAAATTATAAAACAACTTTGGGCAACACTACTTGTGTTGTTACCTATTTCAATAATTTTTGCAAATGCAAGTTATGAAAATATACAAAACTTAGCAGTTATTGCGGGGTTCCCTGCTGCCATCATAATAATACTTGTAATAATTGCTACTATGATAGATTTTAATAAATATTTAAAAGAAAATAAAATATAGAATTTATATAAAATAGAGTAGGTAAAATATAATTACCTACTCTTTTTTATTACTTAAACACAAAGCCCCATTTTATATGCTTTCTCCAAAAATTTATTTTTCTTTCTTACATCATTTGGATTTTCTAAACCACCTACAAACAATGTCTTTTTTATTTTGGTTTTTTCATAACAATCTACAAAGCCTTTTATGTCTTCTCTTATACCTTTAAATGTTCTATTTGAATCATCTGCTGCTGTTGATATTACATAAATATCTCTAAATTTATATTTCATACTATATATTGGATTCATTCTGTCTATAAAAGTTTTTAGTTGTCCTGAAATTGCATAATAGTAAACTGGTGTAACAAATACTATCACATCACTATTACATATCTTATCAAGCATTTCTTTTGTA
Organism: uncultured Lachnospiraceae bacterium; assembly: GCA_946403075.1. Taxonomy (GTDB): domain Bacteria; phylum Bacillota; class Clostridia; order Lachnospirales; family Lachnospiraceae; genus UBA3633. The sequence goes on from CAMIYN010000014.1 coordinate 33,276, forward strand.
ATATCATCTTTTATGACACATTTTTTAGTTTTACCACAAGTTAAGCAGCCTATACAAAATTTCATTTTAATTTTTTTTAGGTTTATATAGTTTATTTCATTACCTTTTTCCTTTGCAGCTTTGATAAATTCATTTGCTAAAATTTCGCTATTACTATTTTTTCTGAGACTTGTAGATATAATTGTTATTTTTTTCATATGTTAACACATCCTTTCATATAATATACTTTTTATAAAATAAAAATTATAATAAAAGACTCAATTGCAATAAATATTATATTAATAAATGTAAATAAAGTCAAAAATTTTAATATTTTATCTGGATTTAATGCCATATAATTTCTAAAAGTTATTAACGATGCAAGAGATGCTATAAGAGAACCGAGCCCACCTATATTTACACCATATAAAAGTGGAACATAATTATCTGTAAATTTTGATAAAAGTATGCTTGTTGGCACATTTGATATAAATTGGCAAGATAATAGAGTTGTTAAATAAATATTAAAATCAAGTAATACTTTAAAAAAATTATTTACTATATCTATTCTTGCGAGATTAGAAGAAAATATAAAGAAAAAAATAAAAGTGCAAAGTAATCCAAAGTCCACATTTTTAAATGCATTTCTATCAAGTATTAATATTATTATAGGTATAATGAGTAAACCTACAATTAATGGAATATATCTAAATACTACAAAAACTACAAGGATAAATAAAAATATGTATACCCTTTCTTTAATTTTACTTGTTTTTATATTTTGATTTTTTAGTATTAATTTATCATTTCCAATAAATAAAGAACTTAAATATAGAAGTAAAATTGCTACAACAAAGGGAATAAACATAATTTTCATAAACTCAAAATTATTGATATTGTATTTGGTGTAAATATATAAATTTTGAGGATTTCCAAAAGGTGTAAGCATCCCACCAAGATTTGCAGATATATTTTGCATAATAAAAACAAATGCTTCTTTGTCTTCATTATTTGTTTCTTTTAAAACAAGATACCCAAGTGGCAAAAAAGTAATTAATGCTATATCATTTGCTATTATCATTGAACCTATAAATGTAATTGTTATTAATGCAATATAAGATTTCCTTAAAGTATTAAATTTTATAATTATCTGCCTTGCAATAGCATAAAAAAAATTTATATCTTTAAATGCACTAATAATGCAGGATATCAAAAATAAGCAAGATATAGTTTTATAATCAATATAATAAATATATTCTCTATCTATTGGCACAAAAAAAACAGTTATTATAGCGAGTAAAAATGCTATAAAGGATACTGCATTACTTAAAATAAAATTTTTGATTTTAACAAATGTATTTCCCATATATTATTTTTTTGAACTTAAAAGTCTTTGCCTCTACATTTTTTATACTTTACATTATGGTTTACTCTACTATCTTGTATACGGGCTCGTGGTACTTCGCCCCTACGATTATCGCTACTGCATTGCTACGGGCTCGCACCGTTTCGCCCCTACCTTTTTAAGGTTCACCCCCTACAACTTTCGCTACTTTCTTGCTACGGGCTCGCATTGCTTCGCCCCTACTTTTTTAAGGTTCGCCCCTGCCTTTTTAAGGTTAGCCCCTACAACTTTATCTACTTTCTTGCTGCGGGCTCGTGGTACTTCGCCCCTACGGTTAACTCTACTATCTTGCTATGGGCTCGCGGTACTTCGCCCCTACTTTTTTAAAGTTCGCCACTACACTAACTTTACTATCTTGAAACGGGCGCGGGGTACTTTCCCATACTATTATTGCTTCATTCTACAAAAAAAATTAGAAGTCAATAGTGCTAGGATCCCATCCCGAAAACATTTTATCAGTAATTTTATTTATTTTTAAAATATCATCACTCTCTAACATAAAATTATCAATATCTAAATTTTCTCTCATTTTTTCAATGCTATTAGCCTTTGGCAATGGGATTATATTATTGTCTAAACACCATTTTATACAAATTTGTGAAATTGGTCTATTATATTTTTTTGATAAATTAATTAAAACATCATTTTTAAAAACTTTTCCAAATGCAAATGGAGACCAGGCTTCTACCAAAATATTATTTTCTTTGCAAAAATCAACTACATCACTTTGAATAAATCCAGGATGATATTCGATTTGATTGACCATTGGAACAATTTCTTGATCAATCAAAGTTCTTAAATGTTTTATTTTAAAATTTGAGACACCTATTAATTTAATTTTTTTAGATTTATATAAATCTACAAGGGCTCTCCAAGTAGATTTATTAATATCTTCCCAATCAGGATACTTATTAATATCAGCAGGCCAATGTATTAAATATAAATCAATATAATTTAGTTTCAATTTTTTTATACTTTTTTCAAAAGATTTTATTGTTTTGTCATAACCTCTATCATCATTCCAGACCTTACTTGTTATAAATATTTCATCTCTTTTTATATTCATTTCTTCTATTGCTATACCAATACTCTCTTCTGTTCCATAATATGATGCAGTATCAATATGTTTATAACCAACACTAATTGCATTTTTTATACAATTAATGGCTTCACATCCCTCTGGTAATTGCCATGTCCCATAGCCTATAAATGGAATTTTAATATTATTACAAATAAAATATTTATTCAAAATCAAATCCTCTCCTTTCCAAAAAACAAATGCACTCATTAAAATTTTTATTTTTTTTATCTACATAGCCATCTAAATATTTATTTGTTATAGTTGACCTAATTAAATCCCAAATAATCGATGATATTGCATCTATTGCCATATATGAAACAAAAATATTAATCATATCATTAATGTCTAAATTTTCCAATTTTAAAATTTCTTGTTTTTTTACTTCTAAATTAATATATATTTTCAAAATATCAATTGACTTATCAATATTCAAATCACCATAAATTGAAAAAAGTGCAATGTCAGTTAATGGGTCTGCCATCCCAGCAAATTCAAAATCTATAATTTTAATTCCAAAATCTGTCTTTAAAACATTACTATATCCAGAATCCCCATGACAAAATAGATTTGGTCTATCAAATCTTTTTACATATTCGTTTAGAATTTTACATTTTTTATAAATTTTCTCAAAATCATCATAAATATATTTTATTTTATATTTATCCATTATTTTTATATATTTTTTAAAAGTGTTAAAAACATTAATATTTTCATCTACTCTTACATCTAAGGTATGCAGTTTTTTATAAGTTAAAATGCAATCTCTCAATTCCTTTTCACTATTTACATTAATCACTTGTGAATTTTCAAAATATTTTGAAATTTTTAATCCTGTCTTTTCATCAAAGTATATAATCTTATCTGTTATATCAAGACTATCAAGCATATTATAAATATTTTTTTCTTTTTTTCTATCTACAAATAAACCTGTTGCTACACCGGGTTTTCTAACTATGTATTTTTTACTATCTTTTGTTAATAAATATGATTCATTACTTATACCAGCATCAATTTTTTTTAAAAAAATTTTTTGTGCTGCACTTATTCCCAAATTTTTTGAAATTTCATTTTTTAGATAAAGCAGACTATCTTGCTCTTTTTCTATGTCATCTACTGTATCAAACTCTTTCATAATCCCATATGGAATTTTTTTTACATAAAAATTTGGCAGAACATCAAAATTAGACACTAAAATATCTTCCCAATACATATTATAACTATTTTCTTTTTTATATTCTATTTTTACCAAATCAATTAATTTATTTATTTCATCTTTTGTATGAAAACTAAATCCACCTAAATAGTAATTAAAATCATTGCCATAATACACACTATTAACTTTATTATTTTCATCATAATTATAAACCCACTCATTTTCACAATCATCAAGCCATGCACCTATATAATAAGGTTCACACTCATATTCATTAAAAATATTTTCTGTTAAATAAATATCACTTGCTATAATATATGAATTTTTATTTTCTATCTCATTTATAATATTATAAAAACTTGCAATTGTATTTTTTTTATTGTATTCAGGGTTATATATTAATTTTACATTATATTTATTTATTAGATACTCAAATTGTTCTTTTACATGTCCTACTAGGACGACAATATTTTTTATATTTTTTTCTAATAATTGTTTTATTAATCTTTCAATCAAAACTTCCCCATTAACTTTAAGTAGACACTTTGAAGTTTTTTTTGTTATTTCACCCATCCTTTGTCCTATACCTGATGCAAGTAAAATAGCAGTATCCACTTTAAATTTATTTAAATATAATAATCCTTCATTTGTTATTACATAATTTCTATTATTTTTTTTTAGTATGAATTTATCGATACAGTCTAATTCATTAATGTAGTTATCAAATTCATTAAAACATATATTATACCTATAACAAAATTTTTCTTTATTAAATTTCTTATTATTATAAATTTCTCTTAATACTAAAAACTTTTTATTCATATAATTTACATCTCTTTATATACTCTATTATCTTTTCATTGGTCATATCAAGTTCTTCAAACACTTTCTCACTATCATAGATGTCATAAAATTTTTTATCTATGCCATAAGATTTAACTAATATACTACTATCACTAAAATAATCTGCAATTTTTTCTCCAAACCCTCCACACTTGCAGCAATCTTCAAGAGTTATTATTAATTTATGATTATTTTTAATTGAATTTAAAGTCTCACTATCAATTTCTGATATAAATAATGGATTAATTAATGTAGCAGAAATTCCAAATTCTTTTTTGATTTCATTTAACAATAAAACTCCTCTTTCAAACATCCCACCAACAGCAAAAACTACTATTTCACTTCCACTTTTTTCTATAACATATTTTTTATTTGGATTAAACTTTGTTTCTCTACTATAAACAACTCCTCTTGGAACAAAAATCATAACTGGTTGTTCTTTTTGATTTATAGCAAAATCAAGTGATGATAATAATTCTTCTTTAGAAGTTGGAGCTATTACTAAAAGATTTGGTATATTTTGAAAAATTGATTGTGAAAAAATGCCAAGATGTGATGATTCTTCTATCCCATCAAAACTATACACAGAAAGAATCGTTGCAGGAGAATTATTTAAACATAAATCTTCTGCAACTTGGTCATATACTCTTTGAAAAAACGAAGCATCAGTAGTCACAAGGACATTACTTCCATTTTTAGCAGCACCTGATGCCATAGCTATAGCATGCTCTTCTGCAATACCTACATCTATATATTTACTTCCAAGTTCTTTTCTCTGTGAACTTGTTAAATTAATAGCACAAGGATAACTTGGAGTTATTAATAAAAAATCATCATCAAATTTTGCCCTTTTCATTACATATTCATTTAAAACATCAAAATAATATTCATTATTATCAACTATTGATGAATTACCTGTTTTTATATCAAAAGGATAACACCAATGCCAAGCTTCCTTGTCGTTAATTGCAACATCATATCCACAGCCCTTTATTGTATTTATATGAAATGCAATAGGATGATTTATATTTTTTATCTTTTTAAAATCATTTATTAAGATTTCTAAATCATTTCCATTTTCTTCATAGAAATAATCAAAACCAAAACTTTTAAAAATATTATTTGTGGCACTTCCCTTCGTCTCTCTCAATAGTTTTAAATTTTCTGAAATACTACCACAACTATCTGCGACAAACATATCATTATCATTTATTATTAAAATAAAATTTGACTTTAATAAACTTCCAACTACATTTAATCCCTCCATTGCTTCCCCACCAGATAATGACCCATCACCAATCACTGCTATTACATTAAAATTTTCTTTTTTTAAATCTCTTGATTTTGCAATGCCAGAAGCAAGAGAAATAGATGTTGATGTATGACCTATTTTGAAAATATCATGCTCACTCTCTAATGGATTTGTATAGCCAGAAATTAAATCAAATTTATCGTCAAAAATAAAATTATCTTTTCTACCTGTAAGTATTTTATGTGGATATGTTTGATGCGAAACATCAAATATAAATTTGTCATTAGGTGAATCAAAAACATAATGCATTGCTATTTCTAATTCTACTACTCCAAAATTTGAACCAAAATGCCCACCTTTTTTGCTCAACTTATTAAATAATGCCATCCTTATTTCATCTGCTAACTTTTTTAATTCATCAATAGTTAAGTTTTTTATGTCTTTCACAGTTTCAATATTTTTTAAAATTTTATACTCTGTCATTATATTACCTCTTTAAACTATATATTTATAAATTATAGAACCACGAGGGTCGCGATGCTTCGCCCCTATGGTTAACTCTACTTTCTTGCTGAGGGCTCGCTTAGGGCTCCCGCTGGTTCGCCCCTACAATTTTTACACTACTATTTTTTTTAGTTTTAAACTATCAATTTTTCAATAATTGAAAAACAATACTTAGGGGATGGCATAGCAATAACTCCAAGTTTCATTAATTCTTCTATACAACTCTGCTCTCTTGTATTAGACATAAAAGATAACAAAATAATTGGCTTTTTATTATTTTTTAATTTTTCTTTTAACAATTTAAATGCAGAAATCATATAATATATGCACTTGTCATCTATATGATTTAAAATAGTATATCCTATTAATGCTACATCTATATTTTCATCCAATAACACTTTTTCAAGTACTATTTCTAATTTCTCTGTATCATAAGAAAGTGTTGCTGTCATATCAAGTGGATTTGAAACTTTTGCATAGCTTGGTAAATTTTCATATAAATAATCAGTTAAACTCTTACTAAAATCAGGGAATTGAATATTATACATACTTCCTACATCACAAGCAACCCCTGCTTCCCCTCCTGATAAATTAAGTGATGCTATCCTATTTCCATAAATTCTATTTCCTGTAATAGATAAAAAAGTTGCTACATATATTAATTCTTCTGTATCATCAACTCTTATACAATCATATTTTTTAATCAATTCATTAAATTTATTATCATCTATTAAATCAGCACCACCTGTGTGATTTTTTGATATAAGTTTTGACTTTTCACTTCTACCACTTTTATATAAAGCAATCGGTTTATTCTTCTCTCTTGCTCTATTTAACGAATTTTCAAAAGAATCCATATCTTTAATGATATCTATATGAAGTGCTATAACTTTTGTCATTTCATCATCTATTAAAAAATCAATATAATCAGAAAATTTTATAATATTTGCATTACCACAAGAAATATTATATGACATTTTAGGCCATTGATTATCTATAAAAGATAAACTAATCATCCCACTTTGTGATACTATGCCAATATTTCCTTTTCTATCTCTCTTATCTGATAAAAATGCAAAAGCATTTACATCATCTATATAATTTACAAATCCAGCACAATTAGGTCCTAATATTAAAATTCCCGTTTCATCATATATTTTTTTTAACTCATCCTCTCTCAATACATCATCTCTATCCATAGTCTCAGAAAAACCACTTGCAAAAATTACTGCAGCTTTTACTGATTTTTCTTTTGCATCTTTTAATATCCCAAGAACAGTATTTTTATTTGTAGCAATTATCAATAAATCAATATTTGTTTCCACATCAAGAATCGATTTATAACATTTTTTTCCATAAACTACATCCCTTTTTGGATTTATAAAATATAATGAATTTTCATATTTAAAACTTTCAAGTAAATTTTTACAAACTGCTCCACCAAATCCATCTGATTCGTTTGCACCTATTACTGCTATAGATTTTGGTGAAAATAAATTTTTTAAATCCATATTTTAATCCCCTATGTTATTAAAAACTTCTAAATTTTTTTCAAAAACTTCATTTTTTTTAAATTTTTTCTTTAACTCATCTAATATATCATTTTTATCAATAACTCCAAAACTCTCTATGAATTTTCTAAGTAATATCATATTTTTCATCTTATTATGAATATCCTTTTTATCTACATTTATTATTACTGTTTTTCCATTTTTGAACTTTTCATATTTTTCTATATACTTATCATTAGCCACTAAAAAATAATTAGGTGAATTTATAGTTGGATTAATTATATTATAATCAGAATCGATTTTTAAAATACAATTAACCTCCCCACCCCTTTGCTGCGAACCATAAAAAGGATATAGAGACACTTTGAAATTATTTTTAATAAAAACATTAGCAAGTATTTCTCCTATTGTCAAAACACCTTCACCACCAATACCTGTAATAAATATTTCGCAATTCATATTACCTACACTCCATAAAAACATTATATCTCTCTTTTACAACACTATTTATTATATCTACACACTCTGCTATTGACTTTCTATAATTTGTAGGACAAGGTGAAATTAATTCAACCATATTAAAACCACCTCTCTCAATATATGAATTGAATGCTTCTCTCAAATATTTTTCTGCTATATCTATATTTTCCCTATCAGTAAGTATCGCTCTTGCGATGAAATTTACATCAAAACTTTTTAATATATCTTCTATTTTAAAATTACTATTTTGTAAATTTGTCGCAGTCTTTTGTCCTCCTGTCATTGCAAGTATTCCATTATTTATAACCACTACACAAACATCATTTTTTCTGCTTGCAGCATGTATTAATTCATTAAAACCTATCTCATATGCCGCACCATCACCCATATAAGATAAAACAAAATTTTTATGATTTGCAGTTTTTATACCAATACTCACAGGGATAACTCTACCGTGTGGACACATAATCCCATCATAATATACATAATCAGCAAGAAGAGAGCAGCAAGCAACATCATGGGCAAATATAACATCATTTTTAATTTTCATATCTTCAAAAATTTTATCAATTATACCCATTGCTGTTCTATGCCCACAGCCATTACAAAGTAAATCATACATAATTTATACCTCTAAAGTCTTTATAAAATCTTTTAATTCTAAAACAGTAGGACATACTGACATCTCCCCACAAGATATAGTTTTAATTTTACAATTAGTTGCAAGTAAAACATCATCTCGCATTTGTTTTAATATATTTAATTCAACTGTTATCAATAATTTTGCATTTAAATTTTTAAATGCTGATTTTGGAAAGGGATATAGTGTCTCCAACACTATTAACCCTATATCTTTTTTCCCTTCTTCTACAAATTCTCTCACAACTTCTTCGCAAATCCTTGCCGATATTCCAAAAGCAACTAAAACGATTTTTGCATTTTCTGTATTTATGCTTATCCACCTTTGTTCTTTTTCTTCTATCTCATCATATTTTTTTTTCAAAATCTCATTATAGTTTTTTTCATGGTAATAAATATTTTGAAAAACTTTTTTTTGACCTGTTTTATTTCCTGTTAAAGCCCAATTAGCATTTTCTATCCTTTTTATATTAGATAAATCTAGCATTTCAACACTTTCTTTTGTATGTGCTATATCACTATCATAAGTTATAATGACAGGATTTTTATATTTTTCTGCTAACTCAAAAGCAAGTTTTGGTGCATTCATACAATCTAAAATTGACTTACAACTTAAAACAATACTTCTATAATCACCATTTCCACCACCTCTTGTCATTTGCCAATAATCCCCTTGACTCCGTGGTATATCTCCAAGCCCTGCTCCCTCTCTCATAACATTAACAATAACAACAGGACAAAAATCAGCGGCAAGGTATGATATTGTTTCTTGCATAAGGGAAAACCCACAGCCTGATGTGCAAGTCATCGCTCTCTTTCCAGCTGCATAGGCACCCATCACCATATTTATTGCTGATATCTCTGACTCAGCAGATAAAAATTTTCCACCATATTTAGGTAATTCTATTTCCAACAATTCATATATATCAGTTGATGGAGTAATTGGGTATCCAGCAAATATATCAAGTCCATATGCTATTGCCCCATATGCAAGTGCTTCATTTCCATTTAGTAATTTATTCATTTTTTTCTCCAAAAATATAGTTTTATAATTGGGCTCGTGGTACTGTAAAGACTAACATGGTATACAAATAGTCTAAGGGGATAGT
>CAMIYN010000015.1 GCA_946403075.1 uncultured Lachnospiraceae bacterium
GCAAATGGTGGCACATATGCAGATAATACTACAAGTTATCAAAAACAATATACAATAGAGAGTGATATAAATGCAGAATATTTGATAGCACCAACAAGAAATGGTTATGAATTTTTAGGATATAGTGAAAGCGGTACAGAACCTGTAACAATAGTATCTGGTGGAAAATGGACTTATACAGAGAATAAAACATTTAATGCAATATGGCGAGCAATTAGTTATACAGCAACATTCAAAGCAAATGGTGGGATGTTTGGAAATCAGCCAAGTATAAATAAAAATTATACAATTGAAGACGATATAGTTGAGTTTGAAAATCCAACAAGAAATGGTTATGAATTTTTAGGATATAGTGAAAATGATAAAGCGACAGAGCCTACAACTTTGGCAGGAACAAAGTGGACTTATACAGAGAATAAAACATTTTATGCAGTGTGGAAAGAAATGCAACAAGAAACTTCTGAAACAAGTGAAACCGAAACAACAGTAGCTCCAACGACTACGGCAGCTTCAAATTCAAAGGGTAATAGAGGTGGTGGAAATAGTGGTGGAGGAGGAAGTAGTGGTGGGGTAAATATAACGGCTATTGCAAATCCAGAAACTGCAATGCTACCCACTGCAAACCAGACAGCAGCATTAGAAAAGCCGATAGGCACTAATGTGGTGCAGCCAGTTGATGATGCAAATAGCACAAAAATGCCACAAAATAGTGTAGCTATCACAATTACAAAAATTGCTTGGAATTATAACGAAACAATAAAAAAATGGAATATGCTTTTTGAAAATGAGACTTCAAAAAATATAGAATTTGCTATTAATGGATTTTATAAAATAAATGATAATACTAATGTAGATAATTCTCATCTAAATGAATATGTTTTTGATGCATATGGAAATATGATTACTGGATTTGTTGCTGATAAAGATGGCAAATGGTATTTCTTTGATGATGTAGAAAATGATAATATTGGTAGAAAAGTTAAAGGCTGGAGAAAATATGGTGAAAGTTGGTATTACTTTAGTAATGAGGGTGTAATGTATCAAGATGCGACAACACCTGATGGATATTATGTAAGTGCAAATGGTGCATGGACTGACCAAAATAGTAAAACTACAACTACTACAACAACTACTGCTGTAAGCCCTACAAATACTACAAACACTAAAACAGGAGCGGCAAACCCTACAAGTGTAGCAAATGCGGTAAATCCTGCTAATCCTACTAACCCTACTAACCCTACTAACCCTACTGCAATTGATACAAAGACAAGCACAGGGAATGTTATAAATAATAATGTAGGACCATCTGCTGATACAAATTTGAGCAAAAAAGTGACAAATAATTCATTTGGTCCAGGAGTATTGATAGATGCAACAAATAATAGCTCATCAAAAGTTATAGGACTTAGTAATACCACAAAATAAGGTTAGTATGGATTTAAAAAATAAAAAAGAAATTCTTGATTTAGTTAGAGAATATGCAAAAAATAATTTGTCAAATATAAATACTGATTTTAAATTAGGCGATGCTGTTAGATATAGTGGAAAGGTTTTTGATGAAGAAGAAGTAGTTTCTCTCGTTGACTGCTCTCTTGATTTTTGGTTGACACAAGGGAGGTTTTATGATGAGTTTGAAAAGAAACTCTGTGAATACCTTGATGTTAAATTTTCATCTTTTGTAAACAGTGGTTCAAGTGCAAATTTACTTGCTATATCTACACTTACTTCAAAGCTTTTAAAAGATAGAGCATTGAATATAGGAGATGAAATAATAACTGTTGCTTGTGGTTTTCCTACAACGGTAGCACCAATTATTCAAAATGGTTTGGTGCCAGTTTTTTTGGATGTGGATATACCTACATATAATGTGAATGTAAATGAAATTGAAAATAGTATAACAAAAAAAACGAGAGCAGTGTTCCTCGCTCATACACTTGGAAATCCTTTTGATATAAATTTCGTTAGAGAAATCTGCAAAAAACATAATTTGTGGCTAATAGAAGATAATTGTGATGCACTTGGTGCAGAAGTTTTGATAGATGGTAAATATCAATTAACTGGTTCAATAGGCGATATTGCCACTTCATCTTTTTATCCTGCTCATCACATAACAACAGGTGAGGGTGGTGCAGTTTATACAAATGATGCACTGCTTCATAAAATAATAGAGAGTATGAGAGATTGGGGTAGAGATTGTGTTTGCAAAAGTGGAATAGATAATACTTGTAAAAAGAGATTTATAGGACAATATGGTGATTTGCCATATGGCTATGACCACAAATATGTATATTCTCATTTTGGATATAATTTGAAAGCGAGTGATATGCAGGCGGCAATAGGTGTTAAACAGATTGAAAAATTACCGAGTTTTGTAGAAAAGAGAAGAAAAAATTTTGATTTATTATACAAAATGTTAAAAGAGAATTCACTTGATGAATATTTTGTATTGCCAGAAGCAACAAAAGACACTAAGCCATCTTGGTTTTCATTTATATTAACTTGTAGGGATAATGTAGATAGGGAAAAGGTGGTAAGATTTCTTGATGAAAATAATGTGCATACTCGAATGCTATTTGCAGGAAATATTATAAAGCAACCAATGTTTATAGACTTAGACAAAAATAAATATAGAGTGGTATCAGATTTAAAAAATACAGATAGAATAATGGAAAAAACTTTTATGGTGGGAGTATATCCAAAGCTTAATGAAAAAAGCATTGAATATATGGTAGATGTCATTAAAAAGAGTGTTAGATAGTAGAGTTCGCCGTAGGGGCGAAGCATCGCGAGTCCATTTACAAGAAAGTAGTGTTAATCGTAGGGGCGAAGCACCGCGAGCCCGAATAAGATAATAGAGATGGTAAATAAAAATGAAAAAAGTAAGTATAGTTTTATCCTGTTTTAACGAAGAAAAATGTATTAAATTATTTTTTGAAAAGATGGTATTGAGTTTACCATCTAATTTTAATTATGAAATCATCTATATAGATGATGGAAGCACAGATAATACCATAAATGAAATAATTGATATAAAAAATCAACTGGAATTAAATAATGGTAGATTTGAAATAAATAAAAAAATAGATGAGAAAAATATAGAAAATTATTTAAATATAAATATAAAATTAATTAAATTTACAAAAAATTTTGGTCACGAAGCAGCAATGCTCTGTGGAGTGGATTTTGCAAATGGTGACTATATAATCTTTATGGATGGAGATGGACAACATCCAACAGATTGTATAAATGAGATAATAAATAGTTTTGAGATGGGGAAAGATATAATTTTGATGTCAAGAGTAAAAAACAAGGGAACAGGATTTATAAAAAATATTTTTTCTAATGTTTTTTATTTTTTGGTGAATAAAATTTCTGATAGTAGTTTTGAAAAAAATGCATCTGATTATTTTGCTATTAATAAAAAAGTTTTATATTTTTTGAGAGATAATTATAGAGAAAAAGTAAGATTTTTGAGGGGAATAATTCAAAACATAGGATATAAAAAAGAAGTTTTAAAGTATACGGCAGATAAAAGAATAAATGGCAAAAGCAAATATTCAATAAAAAAATTAATAAACTATGCACTCACTTCAATTTTTTCGTATACGGATGCACCGCTTCAGATAGGTTTACTTTTTGGATTTTTGAGTGGCTTTATGGGTATAATATTAACAATATATACACTCATTACGAGAAAGGGTGCTCCATCTGGTTATGCGACAATTATAATTTTTTTGTGCTTTATGTTTGCTATGCTATTTTTTGTAATAGGAATTATAGGGGAGTATTTATCAATCATTTTTAAAGAGATAAAGGACAGGCCAAATTATATAATTGAAGATATTTTATAAAAGTGTAGTCGTAGGGGCCGTAGGGGCGAACCAGTGGGAGCCCTAAGCGAGCCCATTTGCAAGAAAGCAGTGTTAATCGTAGGGGCCGTAGGGGCGAACCAGTGGGAGCCCTAAGCGAGCCCGTTTGCAGAAAGTAGAGTTAATCGTAGGGGCGAAGCACCGCGAGCCCGCAGCAAGATAGTAGAGTTAATCGTAGGGGCGAAGTACCACGAGCCCTATAGATAAAAATTGTTATAATTAAAATTTTTTTATGTAGAGAGAGGTATTAGATGAAAATATTATGTATCTTGGATGGCTTTGGATTAAGTGATAATAAAAATAAAAATGCAATATATGCTGCAAATACAAAAACTATAGATTTTTTATTTGATAAATATAAAATGGTATATGGAAATGCATCAGGTAAATTCGTAGGACTTCCTGATGGACAGATGGGTAATAGTGAAGTGGGGCACTTAAATATAGGAGCAGGTAGAATTGTTTATCAAGATTTAACAAAAATTACTAAAGCTATAGATGATGGAGATTTTTTTGAAAACACGGAATTACTAAAAGCGATGGATAATTGCAAAAAAAATAATTCAAATCTTCACATAATGGGGCTTTTGTCAGATGGTGGTGTTCACTCTCATATAACACATTTATATGCAATAATTGATATGGCAAAAAGAGAAAACATTAAAAATGTGTATATACATTGTTTTATGGATGGTAGAGACACAGAGCCTGATAGTGGAATTAATTTTATAAAAGATTTACAAAAAAAAATTAATAGCGAAAACTATGGGGTGATTGCTACTATTTCTGGGAGATATTATGCAATGGATAGAGATAAAAATTATGATAGAGTGAAATTAGCATATGAGGTAATGACAAATAATAGTGATGCAGATGATTTAGATGCAGTTGATTTTATGAATAATAATTATAAACAAAAAATATATGATGAATTTATAAAACCAACAGTAATTAAAAAAAATTCTAATATAAAAGATAATGATTCTATAATTTTTTATAATTTTAGACCTGATAGGGCAAGGCAAATCACGAGATGTTTTGTAGATGATGAGTTTAATTTTTTTGATAGAAAAAGAATAAAAAATTTATGTTTTGTGTGTTTTACAAATTATGATGACAGTATAAAAAATGTAACTATCGCATTTAAAAAAGAAGATATAAAAAATACAATAGGAGAAGTAATTAGTAATAATGGATTAAATCAAATAAGAATTGCTGAAACTGAAAAGTATGCTCATGTCACTTTCTTTTTAAATGGTGGAAGAGAAATACCATATAAAAATGAAGATAGAGTGCTAATTCCATCACCCAAAGATGTACCAACTTATGATTTAAAGCCTGAGATGTCTGCTTATTTAGTTCTTGATGAAGTAATAAAAGCAATGGATAGTAAAAAAAATGATTTTTTGGTAGTAAATTTCGCTAATCCTGATATGGTGGGGCACACTGGTAATTTTAATGCGGCCGTTAAAGCAATAGAAACAGTTGACAAATGTTTAAATAGAATATATGATAAACTATTAGAAATAAATGCAGAAATGTTTTTATGTGCTGACCATGGAAATGCTGAAAAAATGATAGATGAAAATGGAAATAAGTGGACTGCACATACAAATAATAGAGTTCCATTTTTATTTATAAATAAAAGAAATTTGAAATTAAGAGAGGGTGGAAGCCTTTGCGACATAGCACCAACAATACTTGATATTATGAATATAGAAAAACCAAAAGAAATGTTAGGGGAGTCTCTTATAATAAAGGATTAATATGAAAACTGTAATCGTAACAGATAATGGTGCTGGATTTAGTACCGATGAAATAAAAAAACTTGGGATAAAAGTAATATCTCTAAGATTTTTTATTGATGAAGTAGAGTATGATGATTTAGTATCGGATGATATTTTTTTTGATAAAATAATTTCTGCAAAAACTATATCAACTTCTCAGCCATCAATATCTGATGTTGAGGAAGTTTTCAAGGATTTATTAAAAGAATACGATAATATTTTATATATGCCAATGTCAAGTGGGCTATCTGGTACCTATAACACAGGTAAAACAATAGAAAAAGATTTTGATGGAAAAGTATTTACAGTTGATACAAGAAAAATTTCAGTTTTGCAGAAATTTGCAGTGATTGATGCCATTGATTTTATAAATAGAGGGATTAGCCCAAGCGAGATAAGAAATATTTTTGAAAAAAATAAGAATAATTCAAGCATATATATAATGGTAGATACACTCGATTTTTTAAAAAAAGGTGGAAGAGTTAGTCCATTAGTTGCAAAAATTGGTAATTTACTTCAAATAAAACCTATAATGTTTAGTGATGGTGGTAAATTTGAAGTGGCAAAAAAAGAGAGAACAGTTAAAAATGCAAAAGAAAAAATGATAGAATTAATAAAAGATGATATGAAAGGAAAATTTGGCGATATGGACACTATGAAGTATATGTTAGGGGTTGCATATACAAGTAATGTCTTATGGGCTAATGAATTAAGGGATAGTATCAAAGAAAACTTTGGTGAATTTAAGAGAGAGATACCTGTAGACTCTCTTGCAAAATTTATATCTTGTCATATAGGTCCAAATGCTATAGGTGTCGCTATTTATAAAAACCTCAATGAGAATTAAGAGACCAATTATAGTAATATTTTCAGTATTTGCTGTAGGAATTATAGTTGCATATAATAATTTTTTAGTTATAGATAAATTGATAATTTTATCTGTAGCTATTTTTTTTATCCTATTTTTGTATAGAAAAAAATTAATTGATAAAAAAGTTTTGTTAATCCTTATTATGGTTTTTATTTTGGGTGTTTTTAGGTTTTTAGTAGAAAAAAACTATTATGATAGAATAGATAAGAATATTGAAAAATTAAATAATAAAACACAAAACATTACGGCAGAGATTGTGTCAATTGGAAAGAGTACAAATAGTAATTATTTTATACTTAAAAATGTGAAAGTTTATAGTGATTATTTTGGTAAAATGAGATGTTATTTTAACGGTGAGATAGGAAAAACTGCAAAAATCGGGAATATAGTTGAGATAAGTGGAAAACTAAATAAACAAGAAGCTCCAATGAACTATGGGCAATTTAATAGTCAAAATTATTATAGAAGCTTGGGTGAAACAGGTGTGATATTTGCAACAGATATACAAATCATTGATAAAAAGATAAATATAGTAAAACAAACAATATATGATTTGAGAAAAATTATTATAGAAAATATTTATAAGATTTTTAATAAAAAAAATGCAGGACTTTTTACTGCAATGCTCACAGGTGATAGAGCAGGGCTTGATATAAGGCAAAAAAAACTTTTCAATGAAAATGGAATAGCACATATAATCGCAATATCAGGTCTTCATTTATCTATACTTGGAATGATGCTATATGAACTTTTGAGAAAAAAATTATCAGTAAACGTATCTGCATTGGTTGTGAGTTTGGTTGTTTTATTTTATGCAATATTTATTGATGCATCATATATAACACTTAGAGCAATAATTATGTTATATATAAGATTCATTGCACTTTCAATTAATAGAAGTTATGATACAAAAAATGTTTTATTTATAGTAGCTTTTTTATTTTTGATGATAAGCCCATATCTACTTTTTAATGCTGGATTTTTATTTTCATATACTGCAGTTTTGTCACTCAATTTGGATTTAAAAATAAATATAAAAAAACAAAAAATCAAAATTTCAGAAATAATAATTTTAACTCTATTTTTATACCCAATAACGATTTATAATTATTTTTCTTATCCTACATATTCGTTATTTTTAAATTTAATAGTTATTCCACTTATGACTTTTGTGCTACTTTTTGGAATAATTGCACTTATTGGGAGTTTTATAAATTTATTTATTGGCAAATTTTTTGCTGGGATTGTACATTTCATACTCGTATTTTATGAAAATCTATGTGAGTTTATAGGGAAATTAAAATTTAATAAAATACTAACTGGAAAACCAAATTTTACATATGTGATATTTTTTTATTTAGTATTTTTTATATTTTATTTTTTAATTTTGTATAGTGATAGTGTGATTCTAAAAATAAAAAAAATAAAATATAGAAATTTAGTTCTTTTTATATGGATGATGTTTTTAGGCACATTTTTTTTGATATCATTTAAACGAAGAGAAGGTTTTGTTTATTCAACTCTCTATGTAGGGCAAGGCGATGGACTTATAATTAAAAATAAAAATACAACAATGACTATAGATGGGGGGTCAACTTCAAATAAGAGGGTGGGAGAATATATAATAGAACCAAATTTGAAAGCAAATGGAATAGATAGTATTGATGTGTCTATAATAACACATGCTGATAGTGACCACACAAATGGGATTATCTATTTACTAAAAGAAGTTGATGATATAAATATAAAAAGTTTGATTTTACCAATAATGGCGAAATATAATGACAAATATAGTGAATTAAAAAAAGTAGCAATTGACAGGGCTGTTAACATAATATATATGAAGCAAGGGATGACGATGGATGTAGGAGATATGAAACTCATGTGCCTTGCACCAGATGAAAATAATGAAATTAGTAAAAATGATATAAATGAACAATCACTTTGTATTAAAATAATTTATGACAATATTAGCATAATGACTACTGGTGATATGGGGGAACAAATAGAAAAAACTTTGATTAATAATGATAAAATAAATCCATATCTAAATTCTAATATTTTAAAAGTAGGGCATCACGGCTCAAGAAAATCAAGTAGCAATAAATTTTTAGAATCAGTATCACCAAAAATTAGTATCATATCAGCAGGGATTAATAATAGTTATAAACACCCACATAAAGAAACTATTGACAGATTGGAAAATATAAATACAAAAATTTATAATACGGCAGAGTGTGGGGAGATTGATGTTTTTATAAAAAATAAAGATATAGAAGTAAGGACATATAGGTAGTTTTATAAAGAATTTATAACATAGGTGTGAATTATATATTTGTAAGCTATAATCAGTGTTTTCGATAATGTGATATTATAAAATTTGTAAATATGCTATAATGCTATAAAGGATTTATAAAAATGTTGTTTTTTATATAAGATTTTATAGGATTTACTTTTTTAACATTTTACAAAATAAAATTTAAAAAAGCACTATCTTTATTGGCTATCATAAAAATTAAATTGTGAGGATATTAATATGAAGATAAAAGAAGTAATGGTTGATTTTATAAAAAAATACAAGATTGAATCAGTGTCGGCTTTTGCTGTATCTGTTATGGCTGCTTATATATTTGATTTGAGTGGACAGTCAGTAAATATATATTTTGAAATTTTAAATATTCTGGTTTTTGTTATGCTTTGCTCATTTTTTGTAGATAAACTATTTATCATATATCAAGATAAAATAAAAGAAAAAATAGGAAAAAAATATTTAATTAATGATGAAAAAAAATTTAATATTATAAAAACAGCTATTTATATAATTGTAGTAATCATCGAATATTTATTTTATCGATTGTCCATGTATATGATATATGCAAATGAATATCTAAAATATAGAAGCAATAATCCAGATGTAAAAGGATATGGGTTTATTATTGTTTGTGTATTTTCTATTATGCTCATTTTATATTTTATTATAAAGGAAAAAGAGATAGATATAAAAGATTATTTACTAAAAATATTTATGAATTTTCTATTTGTATTTCTTGTAGAAGGAATAATGTTAATTGGTTTCTTGTTTTTATATCTCATATGTGAGGTTCTACTTGGCACAATCCCATATTATATAATTAGTAGAGTGATTATTTTTACTGTGAGTATGGTGTGTTTAATGGGTTTTTTCGTTGGTATAGAAAATGTTAAAACAGAACATAGTTTGCTTTCCAAAATAGTTGTAAGATATATTATGCAAATCATGGTTTTTGTAGGTTTCATAATTTTTTATATTTATTTAATTAAAATTATAATGATAAAAGAACTTCCCAAAAATCAAGTATTTGCAGTATGCACTACATTGTTTTTTATAGGACTTTTCACTTCTCTTATGAGCCTTGCTATAAAAGAAAACACAAATTATAACAAATTGATAAGATTTCTACCTATAGCTTTTATCCCTGCACTTTTTTTACAAATCATATCTATAGTTTTGAGAATTAATCAGCATGGGCTTACTGCAAATAGATATTTTTGTATAGTTATAATAATTTTTGAAATAATGTATTTAATATTCTATGTTTTAGATGAGTTATTAAAAAATGAAAAAGTTAAAATAAAAAATATTTTTTTAATTTTTGATTTATTAATTTTAACAACATTTTTAATTCCAAAAATAAATGTGTATGAATTTCCTAAGATTTATAATAATATATTTGTAAAACAGACAGAAAAAGAAATAGAAGAAAAAAATAAAGAACATGTTAAAATTCATCGTGATAAATATTTTAATTTTTCAGAAATTGATATTAGTGGATTTAACAAGTTGAAACCTTGGCTTATAAATGTATATTATGAAAATGCAGAAGGAAAATATTTTATTACTAATGAAAAAAAAGAATATGACAATACTATAATTGACATTACAAATATAATAGACACTCTTCATAATAATGTTAAAAATTCAAAAGCTGATGGGTATAAGAATAAAGATATATTCAATGATTTTAATATTGAAATCATAACGGGTAGTAATAAAATGATATTAAAAGAAGTACTTTTATCTTATGATGAGGAAATTGATAAAATTGTAAATTTAAAATTAGAAGGATATTTAGTGACAAAATAGGAGATAATATAAATATTTAGTTGATATACTAAGATTTAAAAAAAAGGAAGGTAAAAAAGAAGAATTATGAAAAAAATATTTTTAGTTTTAATTCTTATTATATGTGAGACTATTTGTAGATGATGAATTTGATGATGCAGTATATGATGTAGCAAAAATTTTATCTGCAAAGTTTAGCTTTATGCATTAATAAGATTGTTGACTTTTTAATTAGATGTGATATCATATATATATTAACAAAGCCTAAATAATTGTATGGTCTTGGTTCAGAAAAGAGATGAGTAGTAAAGAGTGGGGGAATTGAGCCTCCATATTTTTATAGGCAAGGTATTTGCTTTAATATTTAAAAAAATATAAAAAGGGGAATATGAAAAGAAATGAAAAAAAGTATTGTTAAATTAATTGCAAGTTTATTAGTGATAAGTATTTGTTTTATGACTGCTTGTAGTAGCGGAAGCATTAAACAAGGCGAAAATGGAATATTGTATGTATATAACTGGGGGGAATATATAGACCCAGAAGTTATAGATATGTTTGAAGAAGAGACAGGAATAAAAGTCGTATATGATATGTTTGAGACAAATGAAGAAATGTATCCAGTAGTAGATTTGGGGGCGAGAGAAGTTGATGTCGTTTGTCCTTCGGATTATATGATAGAAAAAATGATGCAAAATAATTTGCTTCAAGAGATTGACATAAGTAAATTAGAATATTATGACAATGTGAATCCATCTCAAATCAATGTTTTAAAACAGATTGAGGATGGAGAGAAATATGCTGTTCCATATATGAGAGGCTCTGTAGGGATTTTGTATAATAAGACAATCCTTGATGAGAGAGGGCTTAAATATCCAAAATCTTGGGCTGATCTCTTTGATACAGTATATGATAAAGAAATATTAATGCAAGATAGTGTGAGAGATGCATTTATGGTGGCATTAAAGAAAAATGGTTTTTCATTAAATTCAACTAACCTTAATGAATTGGACATAGCAGAAAAAGATTTGATAGAGCAAAAGCCTATAGTTCAAGCCTATGTAGTAGACCAAGTGAGAGACAAGATGATAGCAGGAGAAGCTGCAATAGCTGTAATCTATAGTGGTGAAGTATTGTATATAAAAAATAATGTTGAAGACAATGAATATGAATATAAGTATGTATTGCCAACAGAAGGGACTAATGTGTGGTTGGATGGATGGGTTATTACAAAAAATTCTAAGAATGTAGAAAATGCACATAAGTGGATTGATTTTATGTGTAGAGAAGATATAGCAAAAATGAATGCTGAGTTTATAACATATGAAACAACAAATAAGAAAGCAGAAGAATTGTTGAGTGATGAATTCAAGCTATCAGGGGACATTGTTGAAGATTATACAAACAATAATAATGAGATATTTAATTATCTTGGAGAAGAAGTAGAAAAAGCTTATAATGATAGGTGGAAGAATATTAAAGGTAGTTAAATTATAGATGGATATAGAAGGAAAAGGAAAAAGCAGAAAAAGACAGATTAAAAAGAGCCAAGTGGTATTTAAATATGTATGTGCCATATTGGCTCTTTTTGTAGTTTTGATTTTTACAATAAAACTATTTGAAAAAAAAATAGATGTAAATATTATAGAAAGTAGTATAGTGAGTGAAGTAGAAAATTTAAATAGTTTAAATGAAGAAGGCACAAAAAAAATTGATGATAAAAATTTTGAAAAAGATGAAAATACTTATGAAAATGTAGATTTAAATAGTGAAACCATTAAAGATACTGAAAAAGTAAATATTGAAAGTAATGAATATCTTGAAAATATGGATTTACTTGCTACAAATAGTGAAATCATTTTTCATAGAGATAATTTGTTATTTGTAGGTGATATTGCAATCAATAAAAAAAATGTAAATGCATATAGGTCAAGTAAAGGAATAGAATTGATAGTTGATAAAACTTATAGAAAGTATATAGCGGAAAAAGATTTGCTTATTGGCAATATGGAATGTGTTTTGAGCGACAAAGGAGAGCCAGTTATGAAGCAATTTAATTTTAGAGCAAGTCCATCAATGGTAAATATGCTAAAAGATTTAGATTTTGATATATTGTCGGTTGCTAATAATCATAGTTTGGATTTTGGGGAAGTTGCTTTTTTAGATATGCTTGACACATTTAAAAAAAATGATATTTCATATATTGGCGGTGGCAAAAATTCTGATGAAGCATATGCCGAGTGCATAAAAGAAGTAAATGGTGCAAAGTATGCATTTCTTGCTGCGACGGTCGTGGCACCATATGGGAGTTGGTTTGCGGGAGATGATAGTGTAGGGCTTAGCAATGGCTATAACAATGGGAGAATAAATAAAAGAATTAGGGAATTAAAAAAAGAAGTAGATAAGGTAATTGTATATATGCATTGGGGTAGAGAAAAAGAAGAGATAGCAAACGAAACACAAATGTCAATCGGTAGAGCTTTTGTCAATGCAGGAGCAGATTTGGTTTTGGGGTGTCACTCACATACTCTACAAAACATAGAATTTTATAAATCAACTCCCATAATTTATGGGCTTGGAAATTTTATATTTGGGGGGACATGGACTGATACTATGATGGTATCAGTAGATTTTATATATTCAAATCTTTATCCAAAGGGCAGAATTAATTTAAAAATAATACCTGGAATTTCTGGATATGAACTTACAAAAGTATATTGGAAAAAAGAAGATATAGATGCTATGCTATATAATATTCTTGTGAAAAGTCCTACGGCAACTATAGATGAAAATGGCTATATTATAGAGAAATTAGAGAATGTAGAAAACACAGAAAATACTGAAAATATTGAAAATATTGCTAAAAACCCATAAATATTGAAAAAATGTTGATAAATAGTGTAATATTTAGAATAGTAAGTAGATATTTTGTGGTATAATATTTGGTTAGTGAGGTTTTATGTTTAAGAATAGAAATGGTAGTGGAAATATAAATATTTATTTGATATGGATAGTAGTGTTAGAAATACTATTTGTTTTTGTGAGTTTTTTGGTGTTTAGGGGATTTAATCATAGTGGAATCATTTTGATTTTGTTTTTAATGATAACTTTGCCAATTACTCTATATTTAATAATAAATAGAGAATCTATCTATAAATCAGCTGTCATTAATTTTTCTGTAAATGCTACAAAACTGCAGTCAAAATTTTTAAAAGAAGTGAGTATACCTTTTGCAATATGTGATAAGGAAGGAATGATTTTGTGGGGAAATGATAAATTTTTATCTATCGCCACAGAGTTTTCTATAAAAAAGAATATAGGGGCACTGTTTACTGACTTGTCAAGAGAGATATTAAATAATATAAATGATGAAAAAGTAAATATATTGACTGCATATAAAAATTTGAAATTCAACCTACATATAATGAGTGTAAAAACTAGAGATTTAGAAGGGCTTGAATTTGATAATAAAAACAAGATTTTTAATAGCGATGAAGAGTTATTATTTATCTATTTTGAAAATAAAACAAGTTTTTATGAGATAAAAGAAACTCTTGATAATTCTAAAAATGTAATAGGATTAATATATATTGATAATTATGATGAAGTAACAGAGGGGATGGAAGATTCTAAAGCTTCAATGCTGATAGCAGTAGTTGATAGAAAGCTGATAAGATACATATCAAATAATGCAGGAATTATAAAAAAACTTGAAAAAGATAAATACTTTTTTGTGACAGATAAAAAAAGTATAGAACAAATGATGGTAGATAGATTTTCAATCCTTGATGAGACAAAAGAAATACTGGGTGGAGATAACTTGCCACTGACTCTCAGTGTTGGCATAGGTTATGAAGGAAAGAGCATTGAGAGTAATAATGATTTGGCAAGGCTTGCAATAGATATGGCACTCGCAAGAGGTGGAGACCAAGTTGTCATTAAAAAAGGCCAAGAGGTAATGTTCTTTGGCGGAAAGAGTGCTTCGATGGCAAGTAGTGCAAGAGTTAGGGCAAGAGTTAAGGCAATTTCATTTAGAGAAATATTGGATACAAAAGATAGAGTTTTGATAATGGGACATAAAAATTGTGATTTAGATTCTTTTGGTTCAAGTGTTGGTGTATATATAATGGCAAAATATATGGGTAAAAAAGTTAGCATAGTGCAAAACACACTAACGAAAGTAGTAGAGGATTTAAAAGAGAGATTTATAAATAATGATAATTACCCAAAAGATATGTTTATAGATGGGAATGCAGCAGTTGAATTAATGGATGAGAATACTTTACTTGTGCTTGTTGACCACAATACACCAAATATTTCAGATGAAAAGAGATTGGTTGAAAATGCAGATGCAATAGTAGTTTTTGACCATCATAGGATTCAGACAAGTTCTATAACTGAGTCTCTTATATCATATATAGAAGCAAGTGCATCATCTACAAGCGAGATGGTATGTGAAATAATAAAATTTTTTGATGACAATATAAAGATAAAACCATTGGAAGCAGAAAGCATGATGGCAGGTATAATGCTTGATACTTTAAATTTTACATATCACACTACTGCTAAAACATTTGATGCAGCAAGCCTACTTAAAAAATATGGAGCAGATACAGATAGAGTGAGAAAGCTTTTGAGACTTGATTTGAAAAATGAAGAAATCAAAAATCAAACTATTGCTGATGCAGAGTTTTATAGAGAGAATTTTGCAATCGCAGTGCTTCCAGATATAGATAATATAGAGAGACAAGTTATAGCAGCAAAAGTTGCAAATGAATTAATAGATATAAAAAATATCAAAGCAAGTATAGTTATATATAGAGATAAAGGTGTATTTGCTATGTCGAGTAGGTCTATTGATGAGGTAAATGTCCAAGTCTTGATGGAAAAATTGGGTGGTGGAGGACATAGGAGTCAAGCAGGTGCGAGAATAGAAGTGGATGATGTATTGGAAGTTAAAAAAATGCTGATAGAAGCAATAGATGATATGATAGAAAAAAAGGAGATTGAGTGATGAAAATTGTATTATTGCAAGATGTAAAAAAGGTAGGAAAGAAAACAGAAATAGTAGAAGTAAGTGATGGCTATGGTAGAAATATGCTTATAAAAAAAGGTTTGGCAATGGAAGCGACAGCAAAAAACCTAAATGATTTGAAATTAAAACTTAAAGCAGAAGAGAGAGCTGAAGAAAAAAGAATTGAAGATGCCAAGAAAAATAAAGAATTAATAGAGAGCAAGGAGATAGATTTTATAATCAAGGCAGGAGCAAATGGCAAAACTTTTGGTTCGATAACTGCAAGAGAAATAGCAGATGAGATTAAAAAAGTATATAATATAGAAATTGATAAAAAGAAAATAGAATTAGATGAACCAATCAAAAATATTGGTAGATATGAAATAAAAATTAAACTACATAGAGAGGTTGATGCTATCATAAAGATTGCAGTTAATGAATAAAATGAATAATGTTTTTTCAAATGATATAAAAACAAAAGAGCCATATGATTTAGAAGCAGAGAGAGCAATTATTGGATGTATGATAAACTATAGTGAAGTTATAGATGTAGTCATTGGTATGATGTCAAAAGAAGAATTTCACTCAAATGTTTATAAATTTATATTTGAATGTATAACTGAGTTGCAAAATAGTTTTATAAATGTAGATTTGGTAACCCTTAGGAATAAAATGATACAAAAGGGGATGAAGGAAGAAGAGTTAACCAATGAATTTTTTATTGATTTAATAGATAGTTCTGCTACATCATCAAATATTAAAGATTATTGTAATATAGTAAAAGATAAATATGTTCTAAGGAAAACTATAGAGACCTGCGATAATACAAGAATAATGTGTTATGAAAATCAAAGGGAGTCAAAAGAAATTCTTGAGATAACAGAAAAGGCACTTTTTGATTTATCAAAGAGAAGAGGTCAAAAAGATTTTGTGACATTAAAAGAGATAATGCCTGATGTGATAAATCAAGTAAGTGATGCAGCAAAGACCAAAGATGGCATAACAGGTATAAAGACAGGATATAGAGACATCGATAATGTGACAGCAGGTTTACAAAAATCTAATTTTATAGTTATAGCGGCAAGACCTGGTGAGGGTAAAACTTCACTTGCACTAAACCTTGCATTTAATATGGCAAAACAACATAATTATAAGGTTGCTTTTTTTTCGCTAGAGATGTCAAGTGGAGAGTTGGCAATGAGAATTGCTGCTATGGAATCAAGGATTAGTAGTGACAAATTGAGAAGTGGAAGGCTCACTGATGACCAGATTGATTTGTTTTTGAATACTACAACAACGAGACTCAATATAACTAATTTATTAATAGATGACACATCTTATCTCACAATAGCAGAGTTAAGGAGTAAATGCAGAAAACTATTGATTGAAAAGGGCATAGATATAGTGATGCTTGATTATTTGCAATTGATGCATGCAGGGCTCGATGAATATCAGATAGATAAATATAATAATACAAAACCAAAGAGCACAAAAAATTTAATTAACAATAGACAAGAAGAAGTAGCAGAAATATCAAGGTCGCTTAAAGGGTTGGCAAAAGAATTGAATGTGCCTATAATTGCACTTGCCCAAGTGAAGAGAACAGAAAGTGAGGGAAAGACAAGGAGAAAACCTCAATTATCTGATTTGAGAGAGTCGGGGGCAATTGAACAAGATGCAGATATAGTGATGTTTATAAATAAAGAAAAAAATGAAGAACTGATGGATGAGAGTTTTGACAATGATAGGACAGAAATAATTTTTGCAAAACATAGAAATGGAAGAACTGGTTCTGTGTTTTTGAGATTTGATAAAGCAACTACAAAATTTCATAATTATAGTGCAGAAAAAATACCAAATGGGTTTGAAAAAGAAGTCCGTGATTAGTTAGCCGTAGGGGCGAACCATTGGGAGCCCGTAGCAAGATAGTATAGTTAACCATAGGGGCGAAACAAAAAAAAGTAGGGGCGAAGCAGTGCGAGCCCGCAGCAAGATAGTAGAGTTAGTCGTAGGGGCGAACGAAAAACAATGTAGGGGCGAAGTACCACGAGCCCACAGCAAGATAGCAGTCGTAGCTGTAGGGGCAAAACAAAAAAAAGTAGGGGCGAAGCATTGCGAGCCCGTAGCAAGATAGTATAGTTAGCCATAGGGGCGAACGAAAAACAATGTAGGGGCGAAGTACTGCGAGCCCGTATGTTTTCAAATATGATGGGAAAAGAATTTATAAAAAAACATATAACAAATTTAAAATTCTAAAATAATAAAAGGTAATTATTTATGGCTAAATTAAATAAGGTATTATGGGATGATAATCCTATTGATGTAACACAAGAGGCAAATTTTATATGGTCTATTGCAAATAAACTAAGGGGAACATATCTACCAGATAAATATGGTGATGTGATTATTCCTATGACTATTATTAGAAGATTTGAATGCACCCTTAAACCTACAAAACAAAAAGTTATAAAATTGTATGAAAAAAGTTCTGAACTTCCAACTAAAAGGTTTGAAAGAGAGTCAGGATTTCAGTTTTATAATGTAAGTCATTTTGATTTATCTGAACTATGTAATGATGCTGATAATATAGAAGCAAATTTTAAAGATTATATAAATGGTTTTTCTTTTAATGTGCAAGATATATTAAAACAACTTGACATAAATAATCACATTACAAAAATGAGTGAAGGTGGCTGTCTATTTTCTGTAGTAAAAGCTTTTTCAGAACTTGATTTAAACCCTGAAACTTATGATAGCATAAAAATGGGTTATATATTTGAAAATTTAATTGGTAGATTTTATCAAAATGTAGATGCAGGGCAATATTATACTGGTAGAGATATTATAAAAACTTTGGTTGCAATTTTGACAGCAGAAGGTAGTGATTATATATTTAAAGACCATCAAGCGATTTATGTTTTGGATCAAGCAGCAGGAACTGGGGGAATGTTATCTACTGCTTATTCTTATTTTAGTCAAATGAATGAAACAGCAGAAATTCATTTATATGGTCAAGAACTGATGGGGCCATCTTATGCGGTAGGCCTTGCTGAAATGCTAATAAAAGGTCAAGATGCTACAAATTTTCGTCATACAGATACTTTTAGAGAAGATTGCTTCCCTGATAAAAAAATGAATTTTGTGATTGAAAATCCTCCTTTTGGAACTCCATGGTCAGGAAAAGATGCAAAAGAAGGACAAGAGAAAGCAGTTAGAGATGAATTTGCAAAAGGCATCAATAAAAGTAGATGGGGGATAGGATTACCAAGTGGTGGAGACTCACAATTAATATTTATGCAATCTGCATATAATAAAATGGATTCACAAGTTGGGAGAGCAGCTATTATTGAAAATGGTTCGCCACTTTTTAGTGGTGCCGTATCATCTGGGGAAAGTCAGATAAGGAGATGGTTTTTGGAAAATGATAAAATAGAAGCAATAATAGCACTTCCTACAGATTTATTTTATAACACAGGAATATCTACATATGTATGGATTCTATCAAATAATAAAAGAAAAGAGAGAATTGGTAAAATACAATTAATAGATTGCCAATCTATTTGTCATAAATTAAGAAAATCACTTGGCAATAAGAAAAACGAATTAACAAAAGAAGATAGAGAACAAATAGTTAAATTGTATACTGATTTTAAAGAAAATGAATTTGTAAAAATATATGATAATAATGAATTCATTTATAGAGAATATACTATAATGCAACCATTACAACGAAGTTATGCTATAAATGATGATAGATTAAATAAACTAAATGAAAAAGGAGGAATCAATATTAGTTCTATATCAAAAAGTGATATGGAAGTGCTTAAAAAAAGGATTAAAAAAAATATTAAACAAATAACAAGTATAGATATAAAAGAAAATTTTAGTGATAAAATATTAGAAATATTAAATAATAATAAATCTAAAAAAATATATTTGAATAAAGAAAAATTTATAGAGCATTTAAATGAATTATTAAATGATATAACTACTGATAATAAAATAATAGAAAAAATCGCAGATTTATTGAGTGTAATGGATAAAACTGCAGAAATACAAAAAGATAAAAATGGAAATATTTTATATGATAAAGAAACAAAAGATACTGAAATAGTAAAAATAAATGATGATATAAACGAGTATATGAAAAAGGAAGTCCTGCCACATATACCAGATGCAAAATGGTTTTTTGATGAAGATTTAACAAAAAAGAAGCCTATTATAAAAACTGGTGCAGAGATACCTTTTACAAGATATTTTTATAAATATAAAAAACCTGAAAAATCAGAAAAATTAATTAAAGAGTTCAATGATTTAGAAAATAAAATACAAAAAGAGCTAAAGGATTTATTCGATTAAAATATGAAAGATAAAAGCAATAGAAAATTAAAAGATAGTGGAATTGAGTGGATAGGGAAAGTGCCTGCTGAGTGGAATGTTGAAAGACTTCAATGGCATTTATTTGAAATTAATGAAAAAAACGATCCAATCAAAACAATAGATGTGCTTTCATTAACAAATAAAAAAGGAGTATTACCTTATGAAGAAAAAGGAAATCAAGGGAATAAATCTAAAGAAAATTATAGCGAATATAAAATTGCATATAAAGATACAATTGTTGCTAATAGTATGAACATACTTATAGGTTCAGTAGGTTATTCTAATTTTTATGGTTGTGTTAGTCCAGTATATTATATTTTCAAAGAATATAAAGGCAATAATTTAAGATTTTTTAATTATATTCTTTCTACATCTGAATTTCAAAGAGAATTAAAAAAATATGCTAATGGTATTTTAGAAATAAGATTAAGATTATCTTCTGATGACATATTAAAAAGAATTGTACCAGTTCCTAATTATAAAGAACAATGTAAAATTGCTGATTTTCTTGATAGTAAATGTTTTAAAATAGATAAAATAATTAATGATATTAATAAGCAAATTGAGACTTTAGTAAATTACAAAAAATCACTTATAAATGATTTAGTAACAGGAAAAAAAGTCCTTGTAGGGGCGAAGCAGTGCGAGCCCGAAAAAACAAAAGATAGTGGGATTGAGTGGATTAGAGCAATTCCAAGTAATTGGAAAGTTTCAAAACTTAAATATATGTTTACATTTGGTAAAGGTTTGCCAATAACAAAAGCTAATTTAATAGAAGATGGATTGCCAGTTGTTAGTTATGGGCAAATTCATTCAAAAGATAATAATAAAGTGTCTATTGATAAAAAATTGAAAAGATTTGTAGACACTATTTTTGCTACATTATATCCTCAATGTGAAGTTTATCAATATGACTTTATATTTGCTGATACTTCTGAAGACTTAGATGGTTGTGGAAATTGTGTTTATAATCGTGATGATGATAAGTTGTTTGCTGGATACCATTCTATTGTTTTGCATTCAATTAATAAAAAGGACAATAGATATTTTGCATATTTGTTTTTGACAGATATATGGCGCACACAAATTACAAATTATGTTAATGGTGTCAAAGTATTTAGCATTACACAAGGAATATTACAAAAAACATATATCACTGAACCTCCAGAGTGTGAAAAAGATAACATAGCAGATTATCTTGATAATAAATGCTCTAAAATAGATAAAATCATATCCGATAAAAAACAACAAATTGAGTCATTAGAAAAATACAAAAAATCCCTAATTTTTGAATATGTAACTGGTAAAAAGCAAGTTTAAAGTGGTAAATTCAACCACTTTAGAAAGGAGTTCTATGTCAAACAAAGACTTGAATAATAATGGAGATATTGTGAGTTGTGAGATAATTCGGAAAATCCAAATTAGATGTTCTATGTAGTAGTAGAAAAGGAAATAAATATTTATGGATGAAATGATAAAAATATCAAAAGAATTAGTTGAAATGATTAGAAAATCAAGAAACAAAGCACTTCAAAAGGTAAATGAAGTATTAATTGAGATGTATTGGAATATTGGAAAGAAGATATCAAATATATCTGAAAATGCTAATTTTGGAGATAATTATATAGATAAAATAGCTAAAGATATTGCTAACGAAATACCAGGAATTAAGGGTTTTGATAGAAGAGGGCTATATAGAATGAAGCAATTTTATGAAGTTTATAGTGATGATGCATTTGTGTCAACAGTGTTGACACAAATTGGTTGGTCTAGCCATATGTTGATAATTTCAAAAGCTAAAACGGTTGAAGAAAGGCATTTTTATATAAATTTATGCATAAAAGAGCATTATTCATATAGGGAACTTGAAAGGCAAATAAATTCAGCATATTATGAAAGATATATGCTATCAAAGGACAAAATATTACCTGAAAAACTTGTAGATAGTAAGCAAAATCCATTTTTAGATACATATATACTTGAATTTTTGGATTTGCCAAATAGTTTTAGTGAAAAAGAATTACAAAAAGGACTTATAGAAAACATGAAAAATTTCATCCTTGAACTTGGAAAAGATTTTTCTTTCATGGGGAACGAATATAAAGTAAAAGTTGGAAATGAAGATTATTATATTGATTTATTATTTTATCATAGAGAGCTCAAATGTCTTGTTGCATTTGAATTAAAAATTGATAAATTTAAACCTGAGTATATATCTAAAATGGATTTTTATTTAGAGGCATTAGATAGAGAATATAAAAAAGAAAATGAAAACCCAAGTGTAGGTATTATATTATGTGCGACAAAAGATGAGGAAGTAGTGGAATATGCTATGAGTAGAAGCATGTCACCAATACTTGTATCAGAATATAAATTGAAATTGCCAGATAAAAAAGTATTAGAAGATAAATTAAGAGATTTTATCAATATTAGCAATGATTAATAGAGGTGAAGTATGCCAAAAGCAAAAGAAAAAATAAATGAAAGAAAATTCCAAAGATACTTTATTGATTATTTGGTAAACAATAATGGATTTGTAGAAAGAAAAAATAAAGATTTTGATAGATATACAGCAATAAATCCAAATGATTTATATGATTTTTTAATTGAAACACAAGAAGAAAAAGTTTTGAATTTAAAAAAAGTATTTAAAGATAAATTTGAAGAAACACTAATTGCTACAATTAATAATAAAATCCTAAACACTTCATTAATTGAAACTTTAAAAAACGGTATAGATTTGATAAATAATAAAGATTATCATATTGACTTAATGTATAATAAGCCTGCTACAAGTTTTAATAAAGCACTTAATGAATTATACAAAAAAAATATATTTTCGGTATCCGAAGAAGTATATGCAAGTGATACAGAAAGAGTAGATATGGTTATTTTCTTAAATGGAATAGCTATTATTACTTTAGAATTAAAATATAATCCAGATGGTCAGTCTTACGAAGATGCAATAAAACAATATAGATGTGATAGAAATCCTAATAGTAGATTATTTAAATTTAAAAGTGGAGTAATTGTCAATTTTGCTATGGATACGGAGCAAGTGTTTATGTGCACTAAATTATGTGGGACATCATCATTTTTTATGCCGTTTAATAAAGGTTGTGGTGAAGGAATAGAAACTGGTGCTGGAAATCCTATTAATAAAGAAGGTTTCAGTGTGTCATATATGTGGGAAGATATATTGACTAAAGATACTTTAATCAATATTATTTCTAAATTTGTATTTTTAGATAAAGATGAAAAGAAAGATGAAAATGGCAAGATGAAAAAAACAGAAAATATTATATTCCCAAGATACCATCAACTTGATTGTTTGAGAAAAATAATGAGTGATGTGAAACAAAATAAAACACTTTTAAATTATTTAATACAGCATAGTGCTGGTAGTGGTAAAACTTATACAATCAGTTGGCTCGCTCATCAACTTGCATTTCTTCATGATGATAATGACAAGATTATATATGATAATATAATAATTATGACTGACAGAGTAGTGGTTGATAGGCAGTTGCAAAAGAAAGTATCACAAATAGAGCATAAATCTGGACTTATAAAAGTTTTAGATGATGAATGCAAATCAAGTGATTTAAAAGCTGCATTAGAAGGTAATACAAAAATTGTGGCAACTACTATTCAAAAGTTTTTATACATATCTGATATTGTAAAAGGATTAAATAATAAAAAGTTCGCTGTAATAATTGATGAAGCACATTCTTCAACCGCAGGCAAAGATATGGCAGCAGTCACAAAATCTTTATCTTCTGATATGTCTAGATATGAGGATAAAGATTTAATGGATATTTATGAAGAAGACATAAAATCACATGGAAAACCCACAAATGTATCAATGTTTGCTTTCACAGCGACTCCAAAACCTGCTACACTTGCTTTCTTTGGGAGAAAAAATGAAAAAGGGCAAGCTGAGGCATTTCATTTATATTCTATGAAACAAGCAATTGAAGAAGGTTTTATATTAGATGTACTTGAAAGCTTTACACCTTATGACACATATTATAAAGTCAATAAAAAAATAGCAGAAGACCCAAAATATAAAACAAATATAGCAAAAAGACAAATTCATAGATATGCAATGCTACATGATACTAATATTACTCAGCGAATAGAGGTGATTGTAGAACATTTCAGAGACTCGGTTTTGAAGGTTGAACCTTGGGGAAAAGCAATGGTTGTGACAGGAAGTAGAGTTGAGGCTGTAAAATATTATGAAGCATTTTTGGAGTATTGTAAAAATAAGGGATATAATGATATAAAACCATTAATTGCTTTTTCTGGAAAAGTGACTGATAAACAACTCGGTGTATCAGATGATGAAACAAAGAAAAGGACTGAGTCTTCTATTAATGGATTTAACGAAAGATGGACTGCAGATAGATTTGATGATGATGAATTTAAAGTATTGTTAGTGGCAAATAAGTATCAAACTGGATTTGACCAACCAAAACTTTGTAGTATGTATGTAATGAAAAAATTAACAGGTATTTCTGCAGTGCAGACACTTTCAAGGCTTAATAGAATAAATCCTCCATATGATAAAAAAGTATTTATACTTGATTTTGTGAATAGTATTAAAGAAATTGAAGATGCTTTTAGCAAATATTATACAATTACATTACTCTGTAATGAAATATCGCCAGAACTCGTATATGAAGAAGAGATTAAAATCGATGGTTTCTATGTATTTTCAAATGATGATGTTGATAGAGCAAATGAAATTTATTATGATGATAAATTAAAAAATATTGATAAAGAAACAAAAATAATGTATTTGTTGTCAAAAGCAAAAAAAGAATTTGAAAAGTTATCTAATGATGATAAAAAAGATTTTTATTTTATATTAAAAAAATTTGTAAAACATTATGAGTTTTTATTACAAATATCTAATTTTAGCGATATGAATCTTCATAAAAAATATTTTTTTATAGTATGGTTATTGCCATATTTAAAAATTGGTTCATATTGGGCAGGTTTTGATTTAAAAGAAAAAATTGAAATAACTGATTTTTATCAAAAAAAAGGTAAAGAAGAAAAGAGAGAAAAATTAAAATCAAATCCTATAGTTAAAATGCCGACAATAAAAGATTTTGGAATGGATGAAGATGATGAAATGAGACTTTCAGAAATAATTGAAGAAATTAATAATTTAACTGGAATGCATTTTGATAATGATGTCGCATTTAAAGCAGCACTTCAAATAAGGGATTTGATGAAAAAAAATGAAAACTTAGTAGCGAGTGCTAAAACAAATAATATACAAGGATTCGAAGATTCTTTTTATAATGAAGCAGATGAAGCATTGCTTGATGGTTTGTCACAAAATCAAGAATTCTTTTCAATGCTTTTAAAAGATGAAAAAATAAAAAAGAGAGTGCTTGGATTTTTTGTTAAAAATATATATGAGGAATTAAAAAAATAAAAAACATCTAAAGCCTAACAATTCATTTGAGGTTACCTTTATCTTATATACAAAAATGTAAAGTATAAATTAAATCTAATACTTCAATATTTTCCTTGAAAAAATGCTTATATTATTGTAAAATACTATGAATATGTAAAACGAGGTGAATTTAGTGAAATGTCCGTATTGTAATAGTCAAAATACAAGTGTAATAGATTCAAGGCCAGTTGAAGATAATGCAATCAGAAGAAGAAGACAATGTGATGACTGCAACAAGAGATTTACAACTTATGAGAGAGTAGAATCAATAGAATTGGTAGTTAGAAAAAAAGATGGAACAATTGAGCCATATGACAAAAATAAGATTAGACAAGGCATAGTGTATTCATCAGTAAAGAGACCAATTTCAAAAGAGAGTATAGATAGGTTGGTAGCTGAAATAGAAGAAGAGATTATGGTTTTTGCTAACAAGACAGAAATTGAAAGTCAAAAAATAGGAGAAATAGTCCTTGAAAAACTGAGAACTCTGGATAAAGTAGCATATATAAGGTTTGCATCAGTTTATAGGGATTTTAGAGAAGTTAGTAATTTCAAAGAGGAAGTTGCAAATATAAATAAATAATGTTTAAGATATTTACACCTACATATTTTGAAAATAACATATATGATATGGATTTTAAAAAATACTATGAAAAAGGTTATAGATATCTAATTTTTGACATAGACAATACTTTGGTAGAAGATGAAGAGAGAGAAAATGAAAAAACGATAGACAAGATAAACGAAATTAAAAATATGGGTTTTGTTTGCTCTATACTCTCAAATAATTATGAGTTAAGAGTAAAAAAATTTGCAGAAAATGTTGGTATAAAAAATTGGGTGTGCCTTGCAAAAAAACCAAAAATAGATGGATACATAGAATTAATTAATCGTTTCAATATTGATAAAGAAAAAACTTTATACATAGGAGATCAACTATTTACTGATATTTTGGGAGCGAATATGTCAAAAATAGATGTAATACTTGTTAGCCCCCTTGGGATTGATAAACATTTTTATATAAGGGTTAAAAGATTTTTTGAAAATGTAATTAAATTTATTTACTTAAATAGGATAAAAAATGCGGACAATAAATTTAAATAAAAAAAATATTTGTATATCTGTAAAAGATATAGATGTAGATAAAATTAAAAAAAAATTTTCTGATAAAAAATATGATTATGTAGATTGTATAGAATATAGAATTGATTATTTGATACGAGATAATGTTCCCATAGATGATATAATAAAAAAAATTAATCAATTAAAAAAAATCAAAAAAGGTTTAATAGTTACAATTAGAACAAAAAATGATGGTGGAGTTGTTTTATTAAAAAAAGAAAAATATTATGATTATATAAAAAAAATAATTATAAATGCTAAATTTTCTTTATTAGATATAGAATATAAAAAATATATTGAAAATAAAAAATCATTTGATAATTTAATAAAAGGCAATCAAAAA
Source organism: uncultured Lachnospiraceae bacterium (assembly GCA_946403075.1). GTDB lineage: Bacteria > Bacillota > Clostridia > Lachnospirales > Lachnospiraceae > UBA3633. Next base: position 26,959 of record CAMIYN010000015.1, read on the forward strand.
AAAATACTTTTATCGTATCATGAGTTTAACGAGAGTTTAGATAAAAATGAATACAATAAATTATTTATTGATATGAAAAAGGTAGGAGCGAGAGTAATAAAAATAGCGACTTTTGCTTTTGAAAAAATGGATTTAATGAATATAATGTCTATAGGTAGAAAATTTGCAAAAAAGAAAGATAGGGATTTTGTCATAATATCAATGGGAAAAAAGGGGATTTTATCAAGGTTATATACAGAATTTACAAATACAAATATAGTTTTTATAAATGATGGCAGAGAGAGTATAAATAAAATAGGACAATTAAATTATAAAAAATATATAGAGTTGAGAGATAGGTTTAAAATATGCTAAATTTGATTTTTGTAGGAGAAAATGTTATAGATAAATCTTTGATAGCAAGGATGCTGTCAATACGAAAAGGCTTGGAGTGCTATGACACAAAAGAGAAAACAGGTAGTAAAGAAGAAATATTAAAAGGAATCAAACCATATAATTCATCTGTCTCAATTGAGGATGAATTTTTACAAGATGAACAAGCAAGAGATTACATAAGAGAACTTGGAAAAGTGATATACTTATGTAGCTCACAAGATAAAAATACAGATTATTATAATTCGGTTATGACATATATTATCAATGTAGATTTTAAAACTACCGAAGAAGTTTTTAAAGAAGTTATAGCGATATATAATTTAGTTAATAAAATAAATTGTAATATTTATATAAAATAAGGAGGATATCGATGGTATCAGCAGGAGAATTTAGAAATGGATTAACATTAGAAATTGATGGGCAGGTAGTTCAAATTGTTGAATTTCAACATGTAAAACCTGGAAAGGGTGCAGCTTTTGTGAGGACAAAGTTAAGAGACATTATAAATGGAGGATTGATAGAAAAAACTTTTAGACCAACAGAAAAGTTTAACCCAGCAGTTATAGAAAGGGTTGATATGCAATTTTTGTATGATGATGGGGATATGTACAATTTTATGAATAATAATACTTTTGAACAAATCGCTTTATCTCATGAACAAGTTGGAGATGCTATGAAGTTTGTAAAAGAAAATGAAACTTGTAAAGTTATGTTTTATAATGGAGCAGTATTCAGTGTAGAGCCACCACAAAAAGTGACATTGGAGATAACAGAAACAGAACCTGGGATAAAAGGTGATACACAGACAGGGGCAATGAAGCCTGCAACTGTAGAGACGGGAGCAAGTATAATGGTTCCATTATTTATAAATAAGGGTGATAAAGTTGTCATATCAACAGAGACAGGAAAGTATCAAGAAAGAGGTTAATAAAAAAATAAGATTTTACGAGGTAAAAGCCAGTAAAATCTTAAATTTTATTTAATAAATACAAGTGGGCAAGGGCACGGGGTACTTTGCCCTTACGACTAATGCTACTATGTTGCATACGGGCTCGCGATGCTTCGCCCCTACGACTAATACTACTGTATTGCATAAGGGCTCGTGGTACTTCGCCCCTACGACTAACACTACTGTATTGCATAAGGGCTTGTGGAGCTTCGCCCCTACAATGGGATGTAAATAATAAATTATAAAAATATTTGAGGAGAGTTTAAATGCTAACTTTTAGAGGAGGAGTTCATCCAAGAGGGTATAAAGAATACACTAAGGATAGACCGATAAGAGAAGTAAAGCCTGGAAAAATTTTGGTTTTTCCATTGAGACAGCATATTGGAAAAGAAGCTATCCCTATAGTTTCGGTTGGGGATGAAGTTTTAGTTGGGCAAGTGATAGCAAAAGCAGATGGGGATATATCTTCAAATATAATATCAAGTGTATCTGGGACAGTAAGTGCAATTGAAAAGAGAAAAAATATTTTTGGCGAAGAAGTAAATTCTATAGTTATAGAAAATGATACAAAAGATACTACTATACCTGATATGAAAAAAGAGAGAGATTATAAAAAGCTTGATGCAGATGAAATAATAGAAATAGTAAAAGAAGCAGGGATAGTTGGACTTGGTGGGGCAAATTTTCCTACACATGTAAAATTAAATCCTAAAAATCGTAGAGAGATAGAATATGTATTGATTAATGCGGCAGAGTGTGAACCATATTTGACTTCGGATTATAGATTGCTACTAGAATTTCCAGATAGGATTTTAAAAGGGATAGAGATAATGCTTAGAGTTTTTCCAAAGGCCAAAGGCATTATTTGTATAGAAGATAATAAAAAAGATGTCTATGATTTGATGCAAAAAAAACTATATGGCAATTTGTCAGTTTCTGCCTGCCTCTTAAAAACAAAATATCCACAGGGTGGGGAGAGACAATTAATATATGCAGTGACAAAAAGAAAAATAAGTAGTAAAAAATTACCAGCAGAAGTTGGAGTGATAGTTGATAATGTGGCAACAGTAGTTGCAATCGCAGATGCTGTGATTGATAGAATACCACTATTTTCAAAAATAGTAACCGTTACAGGTGATGGATTTAATGATACAGGTAATCTAAAAGTGAGACTTGGGATGTCTTATCAAGAGTTAATAGAAGAAGTTGGTGGTGTAAAAGAAGCAAATAAAAAAATAGTGATTGGTGGACCTATGATGGGGACATCTGTTGCAGAGATAGAAGGTGCTATAACAAAAGGAAGTAGTGCTGTCATATCATTTATCAAAGATCCTATAGAAAAAAATAAAGAAACAAATTGTATAAATTGTGGTAGATGTATAAAGGTATGTCCTATCAATTTAGTGCCTACATTATTGTATAAAAAATCTGAACGAATGGATGCTGTGGGTTTTGAGAAGTTGTATGGGATGGAGTGTATAGAATGTGGATGTTGTAGTTATATATGTCCTGCAAGAAAACCACTCACTCAATATTTCAAGATAATGAAAACAGAGGTAAGGAAAAATCAAATAAATAAGGAGACAAAAAAATAATGGATAATTTATTAAATGTATCAAGCTCTCCACATATAAAAACAGATGCAAATACTCGTTCTATAATGATAGATGTGATAATTTCACTTATACCTTGTATATGTTTTGGAGTATATGTATTTGGACAAAAAGCATTATTAATAATAATTGTGTCAACGATTGCAGCAGTTTTATCTGAATTTTTATTTGATTTGATAACGAGAAGAAAAAATTCTATTTTTGATTTTTCGGCAATAGTGACGGGAATACTTCTTGGATTGAATATGCCTGTTTCAGTTGATTTATTTATACCAATACTTGGTAGTATATTTGCGATAATTGTAGCAAAAATGTTATTTGGTGGACTTGGTCAAAATTTTATGAACCCAGCACTTTGTGGCAGAGCATTTTTAGCTATGTCATTTGCAAGTTATATGAATAATTTTACATATGATGGGATAACTGCTGCTACACCACTCAATACTTTGAGGCAGGGGATAAATATTGATTTGATTGATACTTGCATAGGTTTTATCCCAGGAACAATAGGGGAAGTTTCTACAATAGCAATTTTGATAGGATTTATATATTTATTAATAAAAAGAATAATAGATTATAGGATACCATTTTTTAGTTTGATTACTTTTATAATTTTTATTTTGCTATTTAGTGGGAATGCATCAAATATTAATTATGTAGTGGGGCAAGTGATAAGTGGAGGATTATTATTTGGAATAGTTTTTATGGCTACTGATTATGTGACATCACCTGTGACAAATTTTGGAAAAGTTTTATATGGAGTATTTCTCGGTGTGATGTTTGGAATATTTAGATTATATGGGAAATCAACAGAGGGTGTAACTTATAGCATACTCATAGGAAATTTATTGGTACCATTTATTGAAAAAATAACTATAAATAGACCATTTGGGAGAGAGTCAGCATAAAGTATAAATATAAAAATTTTGATAGAGAGTAAAAAATATTAGTAGAGAAAAATGGTACAGTTTTTTAAAGAAAGTAGTGTAGGTGGTATAAAAAAACATAGTGAGAAATAAAAATAGGATTTATAAAAAAGATATAAATTTTTTAAAATGGAGAATATATGAATAAGTCAAGTATAATAAAAGATACTATAATTTTTACAACTATAACATTAATACTTGCGACATTGTTATCAGGAGTAAAAATTTTGACACAAGGTAGAATAGATGAAATAAAAAATCAATCATTAAACAGTGCTTATAGAGAAGTCTGTGCTGAATATGATAGTGGGGTTGATGTGACTGATAAAATTATTGATAAGTTGATTGTGAGTAGAGCAAAATTATTAAATTGTAAAATTGCATATAATGATAAAAAAGAAAAATGTGGATATGTAGTAATGAACGAAATAAGTGGTTATGGTGGTAGTATTATAACTTTGATAGGTTTTGATAATGATGGAAATGTGACGGGCATAGCATATCCAGAAACTTTACAAGAAACACCAGGGATAGGGATGAGAGTAGTAGAAAATGATTTTATAGGTAGGTTTATAGGAAAGAATAAAGATGCTATAAATGATGTTGATACTTTGACAGGGGCAACAATTTCATCAACTGCTGTGAAAGAGAGTGTAGCCCTTGCTGCTGATTGCGTAGTAAAAGCTATAAATATAGGAGACTAAATATGAGTGAAATAGGTAAAGAAAATATTATTGTAGAAAAAGAAAACAAAACAAAAAATTTTTTAAAAATTTTGTTAAATGGAATTATTTTTGAAAATCCTACATTTGTTTTGATGCTTGGGATGTGTCCAACTCTTGCAGTCACTACTTCTTTTACAAATGCAATAGGGATGGGACTATCAACAACTTTTGTATTGATATTTTCAAATTTGATAATTTCAGCATTAAAAAATATAATTCCAAATAGAGTTAGGATACCTTCATATATTGTGATAGTTGCGACACTTGTCACAATAGTGCAACTATTAATGCAAGGGTATTTTCCAGATTTGTATAATTCACTTGGTATATATATACCACTTATAGTTGTTAATTGTATAATACTTGGTAGAGCAGAGAGTTTTGCATCAAAACATAATCCAGTAGAGTCAATAGCTGATGGCATAGGGATAGGTGTAGGATTTACAGTGGCATTATCTATCATAAGTATTATTAGAGAGTTTTTTGGAAATGGTTCTTTTTTAAATATTCAAATAATAGATAATAAATACCATATAATGTTATTTGTGCTTGCACCAGGTGCATTTTTGGTTTTGGCAATTCTTACTGCTATACAAAATGCTTTTAGGATAAAAAAAGATAAGAGTGTAATAAATTGCAATAATGATTGTATGAGATGTGGACTAAGAAATAAGGAGGAAGAATAATGACTTTTTTGATGATGTTAATTTCTTCTGCATTAGTTAGTAATGTTGTATTAAGTAGGTTTTTGGGAATTTGTCCTTTTCTTGGAGTTTCAAGTAGTGTAAAAACAGCGAGAGGTATGGGGATAGCAGTAGTATTTGTAGTTTTTATCTCAACTCTTGCTACTTTTTTGATAAATAAATATTTGTTGGAAGTTGGTGGAATATTTGGAATAGATTTAACTTATTTACAGACAATAGTTTTTATACTGGTTATTGCCTGTCTTGTTCAGTTTGTTGAAATGTTTTTAAAAAAATATATAAAATCTTTATACAATGCACTTGGAGTTTATTTGCCACTAATAACTACAAATTGTGCAGTCCTTGGAGTTGCTCTCACAGTAGTAGATAATGTCAAATACCCAACATTAATTTATGCAATTTTTTATTCTATAGGAACAAGCATTGGATTTTTTATAGCAATAGTTCTACTTGCAAATATTAGAGAAAGGATCGAGTATAATGACATCCCAAAAGCATTTGAGGGGAAACCTATAGTGCTTGTAGCGGCTTGTCTCATGTCTATTGCTTTTTATGGGTTTTCAACTTTGAATATAGGGGGATAAGTAATGGAAATCATAATTAGTTCAATAATTATCCTTGTGTCCTTGGGGATTTTGATAGCATTATTTTTGGGGATAAGTTCAAAAATTTTTTTCGTAGAAGTTGATGAGAGAATACAAAAGGTAAGAGAGTTGCTACCTGGTAATAATTGTGGTGGCTGTGGATATGCAGGCTGTGATAGTTTAGCAGAAGCAATAGTTAAAAATGAAGCAGAAGTAAATGCTTGTCCTGTTGGCGGAGAAAGTGTTGCAAATTTGATAGCAAAAGTTTTAAATAAAAAAAGTATTTTATCAAATAAAAAAGTAGCAGTAGTTCATTGCAATGGAAGTTGTAAAAATGTAAATAAATTATATGAATATAAAGGATTTAGAAGTTGTAAATTATTGGCAAATATGCAAAATGGTGGAGACAAGGTTTGTAGATTTGCTTGTATAGGTTGTGGGGATTGTGTAAAGGTGTGTAGTTTTAATGCAATTCATATAGTTGATGGAGTTGCAGTTGTTGATGAAGAAAAATGCACTAATTGTCAAAAGTGTATAAGTGCTTGTCCTAAAAATTTAATTGACAAAAAATTATATTCTATAAAAACAAAAGTTCTCTGCAGTTCAAAAGATGAAGGTAAAATTGCTAAAAATCTTTGTAATGTTTCTTGTATTGCTTGTAAACTATGTGAAAAGAACTGTCAATCAGATGCAATAAAAGTTATAAATAATGTAGCAGTAATAGATTATTCTAAATGTGTGGACTGTGGTGTGTGTAGTGAAAAATGTCCGAGAAAATGTATCATAAAAGCTGAATAAAATTATAAACTATATAGGTTTGTAGGGGCGAAGCATTGCGAGCCCGTAACAAGATAGTAGCAAAAGTTGTAAGAGTGAAGCCCCAAAAGGGTAGGGGCGAAGCATCGCGAGCCCTAAAAAAAAACACATCTATAAAGATGTGTTATTTTTTATTTTTGGTATTTTTTGTTTTGGTTATTTTTTTTACTGCTTTCTTTTTATCTTTTTTTGCACTATTTTCTGTATAATTAAATTTGTCAGAAAAGTGAGTATATATATCACTACTTGCACCTTTTACCAAAGTTAATCCACTGGAATAAAGTTTTTTTGCACTGTTTCCAAGCGATTTAGTTGAGTTTGCGAAATTTTTTTTATTTCCAAGTGAAGTGTAAGTTCTCTTTACATCGTTTCCAACAGTTTTTGCATTGTTTATTAAGTGGTTAAACTCTTCTATGGTTTCTTCTGAGAATTCATCATTTTTTATAAAATAATTTACGAGATAAGCCATCGTTCCAAGTGTTGCTATCGTAAGAAGCGAAAAAATATTTCTCTTTTTCATACCAAATCAATAATCAAAATATTTCAAGATAAACTCTAATATTATAAGTAAGTATCAAAAGGCTCTAAATTTATCTAAAGTTTTTATAAAATATTTTAATTATATATCTCCTTTCAAAATATTTTGAACTAATACAATATATGTTCTAAGCTTAATAGTTGCCCTGCCTGCTTATAAGCAAGTTGCAGCACCCCCCTACAAGATTATATATATATTAACATATTTTACGATTTTATGCTATAATATATGAAATAATTTTTAGGGGATTATATGAATTTATATTATAAATTGGAAAGAAAATTTGGGAGATATGCAATCCCAAATCTAAATAAATATATGGCAATCATATATTCGCTTGGGCTTTTTATAGTGAGTATAAATAGCACATTTTATTGGAGAGTGTTTTCTCTAAATATTCCAGAATTATTAGATGGGCAAGTTTATAGAATTTTTACTTTTGTGGTGTATCCACCATTTATATCTTTTAGTTTATTATTATCAGTTCTTGGTATATACATTTATTATAATTTTACAACTGCACTTTTATATGTGTGGAGAGATTTTAAATTTAACTTATATATGCTGACAGGAATGATTGTTTATGTAGTTGTAGGAATAATCGTTTATTTTTTGTATGGTGGGGAATATATAGTTATACTAGATCCAAGTTATTTTGCTATGTCTATTTTTGTAGCTTTTGCATTTAATTTTCCAGAAGAGAGATTATATTTAATGTTTTTTTTGCCAATAAGGGCAAAATATGTAGCAGTGCTTGAAATATTAATTTATTCATTTGCATATATTGGTGCGAGTGTAAGTACAAAGGCAAGTATAATGGCTTCACTATTATCAGTTTTATTATTTATGTATTTTGTAGATAAGTATAGTTTCAAAAATTTTTTAAGAAGTTTATTTAGCGTTTGATTTTGTTTTTAGAAAGTTTGTATGTGATTTTAAAAAAGTAAGTGGTTTAATTTAACTATATTCAATATTTTGGGTAAATTAATTAATTAATTAGTATGAATACAATATTAAATAAAAAAGAAATGATAAGAAAAACAATGGTGGTAAAGATTTAAGGCATATAGGTTATGCAACAAGCAAATGGGAAAAGACTGGATTAATGTATGAGAAAATTCACACTTTCTTTATTGATTTGAGATATGTGATAAGAAATTATGATAAGAATGATAGTACAGAAATTATTGATAAGTTCAAAAAAGAAATAAAAGAGCATTTATAAGTAAATAATATATAAGTGTTTAACAAGATAATTATTTAGAAACGAAATAGAATAAAAATTATTGACTAGCGAATGAGGAAAGCAAGTTAAAGAGATGAGTTTTATAGTTATCAAAAAAGTTAAAAATATAAAATAAATTTATGGAGGTCATTTTATGGAATATCAACAAATAATGGATTTTATTCAATCTAATTTTGCACTCGGTGCAGTCGCTCTTTTACTTATTTATGTGCTCGCATTTGCATTTTTTGCCATTGGATACATTTTAGATTCTCTATGCCTAGTAAAAATATTTAGAGCATATAATTATCATAACCCTTATTATGCATTTATACCATTTTATAATTTATATATACTTGCAAATCTTACTTGTGATGAAAATTTTAAATTGGGTGAATTTAAAATTGAGAAAAAATATTTTATATGGTGGTGGGTCATATATTTATTGATAAGCTATATTGTGCCTTTTAAAATTATTAGTTTTATCATAAAAGTAATTTGTCTTGGTTTTTGTTATCATAATGGCATTAAACAAATTGATAATAGTTATGATAATAAAATTTTGAGTTATGCAGCAGCAATATTTCCAATTATCCTTTGGTTTGTAGTATTGCCTAAAAAAATTGGTGGGGAATAAAGTGAATTATATATAATAATAATATATATATATTATTATATTACCTAAATAATGATTTGTTAATTTAATAAAAATATATAGTTATAATAAAAAAATATGGTATAATTAATACAATGAAATCAAATATTTACAATATACAATTTTTAAGTGATGAAATAGCAGAGCATACTATAAAAAAATTTGAAATAGTATCTAAGTATGTTTATGATTGGGCATATAAATTATTAGGAAATGATCAATGTAATAAATTGGTTTATATTGATTGTATGTCTAATTCAGGCATTTACCATACGAAAAAAAATGAGATAATAGAAGGTTCGCCAATAAGAGTAATAAAATCTTTAAAGATTGTATCTGAAAATTTTAAAGAAAAGAAGAAAGAAATATTTGTTTACTTAAATGACAATAATTTTGACAAAATAGAGGCATTAAAAGAAAATGTAAATAAAATAGGTTTAGGAAGTTTAATAGTATCAATAACAAATAAGGATGCAAGTGAGATGCTCGCTGAATTTGAAGATAAGATAAGTGGCAGAGGAACACATTATTTTTTATTGTATGACCCATATGAAGCAATATTAGATTGGTCTGCATTGAAACCTTTTTTGGGGAACTGGGGCGAAGTTCTTATAAATCATATGGTTTCAGATACTATAAGAGCTGTAAAACAAGTTAAAAATGAAAATAAAAAGAAAAAATATGAAGAAACTTATTTGGTTGATAAAATTGAGGATTTGCTTACATATGGAACAGATAGAAATAAATATGAAGAAAGAATCAATGCTATAATTAGTTCAATTAGCGAATTTAATAAAAGAAATACATATATTTCATCATTTCCTATTTTTAATGCAAAAAATGCTGTGGTATATGATTTAGTTCATTGCACTCCTAGTATTATAGGGAAAAGGTTGTTTAAAAAAGATGTATGGCAGGTATTTGGCGATAAATCGTCAAATAAAAGAATAAGTGAAAATAGACAATATAAAATTGGAGGAGATATAGATGCGATGATAGTTCCTAATACTGAAGATGAGTGTTATAGAGTTTCTGATATTGCGGGGTATCTTTTTAGTAAATTTAAAGGGAAAACTGTAAATAAAAAAGAAATTGAAAGTGAATTAGATAATCATCCTGTATTCCCTTTTGATGGCTATAAGAAGGCTATTTATGATGAATTAAAATATTTATTCAATGTAAAGGTGAAACAAAAAGAATTGATTTTTAAGTAATATTTAATGAAAACATGTTTAATAAAAATGAATAGAAAAACACTTTTATATAAAACAGGTGTAGAATATGGGGATTATACAATTAATCATATTTTAGGTTGTGCTCATGGATGCAAGTATCCTTGCTATGCAATGATGATGGCTAAAAGATTTGGGAAAGTTAAAACTTATAAAGAGTGGTGCAATCCCAAAATTTGCAAAAATACATTTGAAATTTTAGAAAAAGAAATACCAAAATTAAAGTCAAAGATTAGTTCTGTTCATTTAAGCTTTACCACTGACCCATTTATGTATGGATACAAAGATATAACAAATATGTCTTTAAAAATATTACAATTATTAAATAAAGCTAATATTAAATGCACTGTTTTAACGAAGGGTCTATTGCCCTCAAAACTTTCAAAGTTTTCAAAAGATAATGAATATGGTATAACATTAATCTCACTTGACGAGGAGTTTAGAAAAGAAATGGAACCAGGTTCAGCACCTTATAAGAAAAGGATTAGTTCATTAAAAAAATTGCATAATAGTGGTTGTAAAACTTGGGTTAGCATAGAGCCATATCCGACACCTAATATCATTACACAAGATTTCAACAAAATTCTTAATGAGATATCATTTGTAGATAAAATTATATTTGGTAGGTTGCATTATAATAAAATGGTAACATCTTACAAAGATTATCAAGTATACTATGATGAGTTGTGCAGTATGCTAATAGACTTTTGCAAGAAAAAAAATGTTGAATATATTATAAAAAAAGGCACAATGAGATAGTCTTTTGTGAAAAGTTTAATTGTGAATGTAGGGAAACAAAACTTTTTTAAAGAGTAAAATGAAATATTTGAGAAATTTTAAAAATTGAAATATGAATAAGGACTAGCATAAAAAGTTATTAAGTAGCTTGAAAAAGGCGATATAATTTTATAAATCTTAACAGTATGTTTTAGAGAATGCTATTATTTAAAAATTATGAGTTGTGTAACAACAATATTTTTATTTGCAAATTTCTTTTTTTTGCTCTATATCAAATAAGAAAATTATTAACTTATCATCTTCGATATTTGCAAATATTTTATAATTTCCCACTCTGTATCCCCATATATCTTTTAAATTTCCTTTGAGTGGTTTACCTTTTAATCTTGGGTCAATTGTATTTATTAAATTTAACTCAATTCAATTTTTAATAATTTTAGCAATTTGTTTATCTAATTTTTTTAATTGTTTTTTTACATCTTCTGAATATATAACTTTATACATATTTATAGTCCTAATTCTTTCCATAATTCTTCATGTGTATAATGCTTTTCTTTTTTTGATTTTTTGAGAGCACCTAAAATTTTTTTATCATTTATTTTTAAATCATCTTCTATTTTATCAATTACTAAATCTCTTATAAATGATGATAAATTATAATTATTAATTTTTACATAGTCTTTAATAAATTTATTTTCTTCTTCACTTACTCTTAATGTTATAGTTGCCATATTTTACCTCCATTGTATTACTTGTAATACGAGTATAAATTTTTTTATATATTTTATCAAGTCCCTTGTCAATCAATGCCTACTGTGGTAAGATGTATAAGAGAATTTATATGAATATTGGTAAAGAAAATGAATATGTAGAGTTTAAAGAGTCTTTAACGGAGTTAGAAGCTGGAGTTAAATCTATTTCTGCTATGCTTAATAGAGGAAATGATGCTACAGTTTATTTTGGTGTCAAAAATAATGGAGACATTAAAGGGCTGTTGGTTGGAGATGGGACACATAATAAAATTAAAGATAAGATAAAAATAAAAATTAAACCAAGTATTTTACCTGAGATTAAGTTTATATCAACTGATAGAAATAAAGATTATATAGAAGTTAAAGCAAGTGGGAATGATATACCATATTCTTTTGATGGGAGATATTACATAAGAAATGGTGCAAGTGATGAACAAATCGATAGAGACCTTCTCATAAAAATAGTTAAGTCGCAGATAGATGATAGAATGAAAGAGACAAAATCTCCTGAGCAAAATTTGTCATTTAACTATTTAAAAACTTGTATGAAAAACCAAAATATACATATTACAAGTGATGCTTCTTTATATGATAGTTATTCATTCAAGAATAAAAATGGCAAGTATAATATAACAGCCTTTTTGCTTTCTGACCAAAATACTTATGCTCTTCGAGCAATTAGATTTGATGGAACAGATAAATCAAATATGCTGGATAAAAGAGAGTTTAATAATCAATCAATAATTAAAAGCATTGATGAGTTAATAAATTATATAGAACTTTATAATACGAAAAAAGTAGATTTATCGCATGCAGTTAGAAAAGAAATCGATTTATTTGATTCAGATTGTTTAAGAGAAGCAGTTGTGAATTCTGTCGTTCATAATGATTGGAATTTTGGATTTGCACCTACTGTATTTATATACGAAGATAGATTGGAGATTTCTTCTTATGGAAGTTTACCTTATAAACTTAGTAAGGAAAGCTTTTTTGCAGGGAAAAGTATGCCTATGAATAGGGGCTTATTTACTATTTGTTTGGTATTAAAAATAGTAGAACAAAGTGGACATGGGGTGCCAATAATTGTTGATAAATATGGCAAAGAAGCATATGATTTTAGTAGCGATAGTATAGTTGTAACACTTAAATTTCCTTTTAAATTTAGAGGGGTAGTAAAAAATAGCGAGAGTCAGCCATCCCCAAAGAAACCCCAAAGAAACCCCAAAGAAACCCCAAAGAAACCCCAAAGAAAAACCTCAAAGAAAACAAATAGAAATGGATATTATTAAATTGATAAAAAATAATCCAACAATAACAGTTAACGAAATAACTGAAAAACTTAACTCAACAATTGATAGTGTTAGACATTACATTAATAAACTTAAAAGCCAAAATTTATTAAAACATGAAGGTTCTACAAAAGCTGGGAAATGGATTGTTATAGAATAATAAGAATCTATATGAAAATTTACTTTTGATAAAATTATTTTTATAAATGTTGAAAACTTCATTTTTTTTTGTTATAATCCATGTGTTTAGGGGAATAGTTCAAGGGTAGAGCGTCGGTCTCCAAAACCGTTAATGAGGGTTCGATTCCTTCTTCCCCTGCTAAAACTTGCGAATAAACCCTTCGCAAGTTTTTATTTATAAATTTTAAATGTGTCTTTTAAATGTTTGTTTTTATAAATTGCCTATAGAATTTATATTGTTTATAGTTTTATAAATTTTGTTTTAAAAAAGTATATTATTAGAGGTCGTTTTACATAGTGAATAAAAAAGATTTAAAAGTAGAAATATTTAGAATCATTGCAATATTTTTGGTAATATTGCAACACAGTTTACCTGGGTTCTTACCAAAAACAAATAATTTATATTTGGGTTTAGATGCTGTGAGCTCTATGTCTGTTTGTATATTTTTTGTCATATCAGGCTTTTTTATGTATCGAAATAAACAATGGATATTAAAAATTAAGGATTATGTTTTTAATATTTTGATACCTATGTTAATAGTTGCATTTATTGTTTTGGTATTTGAAAGTTTTATAATGAAACAAAAAAACTTTTTTGAGTGTTTAATTACAAATGATTATATAAATATTTTAAAAAAATTTTTATTAGGAATAAAGCAGTGGTCTAATGTCCCATGGGGATTTGTTTTGGGACATATGTGGTTCGTATTTACTTATGGAATTATAATTTTGTTTTATCCTATTACAAATTATTTTGTTAATAAATTAAATAAAAAAATAATGTTTCTAATTAGTTTTTTATATTTAATATATATGATAATTATTTTAAATGTATTAAAATTAGATGCTAATAGATATCATTATTTTGATGTAGTGTTTATATCAGTTTACGGACATATTTTGTATAATGAAATTTTTCCTATATTAAATAAAAAAATTAGAAATTCAAAAAATAAAATAATTGGAATTTTTAGCTTTGGTATAATTTGGTGTTTATTTTTTTATATTATATGCCATTTTCAAAAACAAATATATACAGTGAGTTTTGGTAGAATGTTTATATCATATAATAGTGGGTTGATGGTATTGTTAACAATAGTGACAATTAGTATGATGTTTTTAGTTTTAAAAGATATTGAAATAAATAAAAAAATATTAATGTTTTCAGAAAAAACCTATCTCATATATTTACTTCATGATGATATAATAGTATTAGCTATGCAATACAATATATATAATTTATTTTTAAAATGGATAAATAATTCTATAAATACAATTTTTTATACTTTGTTATTTATTGTTGATGTGTATGTTTTTACTTTTGGGATTACAGCTTTTTTATATTTTATAAAGAAAAATATTAAA
>CAMIYN010000016.1 GCA_946403075.1 uncultured Lachnospiraceae bacterium
TATGGCAGGATTAGATTTAATAATGTATAAGGATGGATTAAAAGAAGGAATACAAAAAGGGAAAATATCAACAGTATTAAATATGTTTAACCAGAAATTAATTAATGTAGACATAGCTGCTAAAAGTCTCAATATGACTCAAAATGAGTTTTTAAAATTAGTTTATAAATAAATTTTTTAAATTAAATAATCAATTTATAAAAAATATTTATTATGCCAAAAACTTTCTACAAAAGAATAAGTCTCCTTTTGATATGCAACCTTTGTTCAGTGTGTCAAGCAAAGGTGTTTTTGGTAAAAGATAGTATTAATTATTTTATTTTAAAATTCTCAAGTTTAATTGATGCAAATGACAATGAAGTCATAAAAACCACAGGATTAATAGAAACAATAAAGAGATATGATAAAGATAATAGAATAATAAGAATAAGAAATGAAGAAAAGTTAACTGGTAATTTAATAGATGAGTATTCATATAGGTATGATAGTAATAAATTTAAAGTTTACTTTTTAATATTGCATCTATATTTGTTAATGTTTTAATTATACATTTTTTGTATTTTTTCAATATAAGCTTTGCACTCCATCATACTGTTGTATTTGTTGACTTTTTTTTTAAAATTTTGTATAATACTTTGACACTTAGAAAAGGTTAAAATTGATTAATTCATACCTTAATAGTGAATAAAATTTGGAGGGATTCAATGTATGCAATAATTGAAACTGGTGGAAAGCAGTATAAAGTTTCTACTGGTGATGTAATTCAGATTGAAAAAATTGATGGTGATGTAAATAGTAAGGTTTCTTTTGATAAGGTTTTATTATTTAGTGATGATTCAAATATAACCTTTGGAAATCCTTATATATCTGGAAAATCTGTTACAGGAACTATTACAAATCAATTAAAAGATAAAAAAATTGTTGTCTATAGATACAAGAGAAAATCTGGATATCATAAAAAGAATGGTCATCGCCAACCACATACAGAAGTAAAAATAGAAAGTATTAATTAAGAAAGGAGTTTAAAATGGCACATCATAAAGGTGGAGGCTCTACAAAAAATGGTAGAGATTCTGAGTCAAAAAGATTAGGACAAAAGAGAGCTGATGGACAATTTGTTTTAGCTGGGAATATATTATATAAACAAAATGGAACAAGAATTCATCCAGGAAATAATGTTGGGCTTGGTAATGATTTTACTCTATTTTCTAAAATTGATGGAATTGTTAAATACGAACGAATTGATAGAAAGAAAAAAAAGGTTTCTGTTTATCCTAAATAATTATTTTTAGCGGTCTTAAAGAGATCGCTATTATTTTTTTATTATGTTTATTGATTATGCAAAAATTTATTTAAAATCTGGAAAAGGTGGAGATGGTCATATTAGTTTCCGTAGAGAACTTTATGTGGCAAATGGTGGTCCAAATGGTGGAGATGGTGGAAGAGGTGGAGATGTAATACTTAGGGTCGATAATAGTATTAACACTTTGTTTAGTTTTAAAAACAAATTTAAATATATAGCAGAAAATGGTGAAAATGGTAATAAAAATAAATGTCATGGAAGAAATGGAAAAGATTTAATAATAGATGTTCCAAATGGGACAATTGTTAGAGATACTAATACTAATAAAATAATTGTAGATATGACAGGAAATAATAAAATTTTCACTATATTAAAAGGTGGAAAAGGTGGGATAGGAAATATGCATTTTGCTACAAGTAGAATGCAGGCACCAAGATATGCAAAACCTGGTGGAAGTAGCGAAGAAATTTTTGTAACCCTTGAACTTAAAGTTCTTGCAGATGTTTCTCTTGTAGGATTTCCAAATGTCGGTAAATCAAGTTTTATAAGTAAAGTTTCAAATGCAAGACCAGAAATTGCAAATTATCCATTTACTACTTTAAATCCACACCTTGGAGTAGTTAAATATTTAAATACTGAATTTACAATTGCCGATATTCCGGGGATAATAGAAGGAGCAGCAGAGGGTGTGGGGCTTGGAATTCAGTTTTTAAAACATATTGAAAGGTCAAAAGTATTATTACATATTATAGATGTAAGCGAGTATTCAGCCAGAAACCCTATAAATGATTTAGATATTATTTTGAACGAAATAAAAAAATATAATAAAGAATTATTAAATAAAAAACAAATTGTTATATTAAATAAAATTGACACCATAACAGATGATAGATTAAAAAAAATAATTGATGAAATTTCAAAAAAACATTTAAATTTAAATATTATTCCTATAAGTATTTTAAAAAATATAAATATAAATTTAGTTCTTAATAGTATTGTGAATGCACTTAAAGAAATTAAAGATACAAATTTTATTTTTGAACCAGAAATATATTTAAATCTAAAAAAAGATGTTGAAAATGTTGAATTTGTAATAACAAATAACACATATGAAATTACAGGCGAAAAAATAAAAAAAGTTTTAGGATATACCAATCTAGATACTGAAAAGGGAATTTTATTTTTACATAATTTTTTACAAAAAGAAGGGATTATTAATAAATTAAAGCAAAAAGGTTTAACTGATGGTTCTATTATAAAAATATATGGGTATGAATTTGAATATAGAGATTAAAAAAAATATTGGAATTTTTGGTGGGGCTTTTAATCCAATTCATATAGGTCATATAAATATAGCACTTTCTGCATTAAATAAAGAAAATATTGATGAGATTTGGTTTTTACCATCATTTAGACCTCCACATAAAGATTTTAATAAAATTGCTGATTTTAAATATAGATTTGAAATGGTTGATTTAGCAATTAAAAATATTGTTAATTTTAAAAATTTAGATTTAGAAAAAAAACTATATGATGAAAATAAAATAGATATAACAAATACTTATGCGGTTTTAAAAAATATAAAAAATATATACAAAAATTATAATTTTTATTTAATTATTGGATTAGATTCTTTATACCAAATAGATACTTGGGTAAATTTTGAAGATTTAATTAAAGAAAATAAATTCATTGTTGCAGATAGGAAATTAATAAAGAAAAATGATATTTCAAAATATAATATTGATTATAAAATACTAAACAATGAAACTATAAATATATCATCAACAGAAATCAGAGAAAATATTCATAACAAAAATTTTTTATCAAAATATTTAAATAAAGATGTAATAAAATATATTAAGGATAATAAACTATATGTATAATGTAGAAATAATTTTATCTGATTTGAAAAATGAATTAAATTTTAATAGATTTATACATTCAATCGCTGTTTCTACTACAGCAAAAAATCTTGCAAAATTTTATAATATTAATTCAAATGAAGCATTTATTGCTGGGCTTTTGCATGATTATGCCAAAAATATTAATGAAAAAAAATTGTATGATTTATCAAAACAATTTAATATAAATTATAAAAATTATAAATTTGATGAAATAAAAAATATATTACATGCACATGTTGGAGCATACTTGGTTAAAGAAAAATACAATGTTAATGAAAAAATTTTTAAAGCAATATATACTCATACAACTGCAGAAAAGAATATGACAAATTTACAAAAGATTATATATATTTCTGATTACATTGAACCTTTTAGAGATAATATTAAAAATCAAGATTATTTTATAAAATTAGCATATACTAATTTAGATAAATGCATATATCAAATATTAAAATCAACTATTTCATATTTAAAAAAAAGAAAGATTAAAATTTATTATAAAACTATTGAAGCATATGAATTTTACAAAAAAATAGTTAAAGGTAGTGAAAATGAAAATTGAAAATAATTTAAAAAAAATAAGAGATTTTTTATTAACTAAAAAATTTACTTATTTTAAAATTTTAGATATAGAAAGTATAAGTAGTTTGGGAAGTTATTTTATAATTATATCTTTTGACAATATTAAATCAGTAGAAAGTATAGCAGATGATTTATTATTTTTTTTAGAAAATAACAATATAAATATATATCATAGAGATGGAATTAAAACAGGTTGGATTGTTTTTGATTTAATGGATATAATTATTCATATATTTGATGAAAAAGATAGAGTTTATTATAATTTAGAGAAAAATTGGGCAGATGCAAAAATAATAGAGCTATAATTATACATCTGATTTTAATTTTACTTTATTTCTAACTTTTCGTCTTGCATCATCTTCAATTGCAGCATAATGCTTTCTTGTAGTATTTACATCTTTGTGCCCCAATACATTTGCAACTAAATAAATATCACCAGTTTCTCTATATAAATTAGTTCCAAAAGTACTTCTTAATTTGTGGGGAGTTATATGTTTAAGTGGAGTTATAATTTTTGCATATTTTTTAATTAATTTTTGTATTGCTCTTGCACTAATTCTTTTATTTTGAATTGATAAAAATAATGCATTTTTGTCAGGTTCATATACATTAGTATAATTTATTCTTTTATCATAATAAATTTTTAAATATTTATATATTTCATCACTAAAATATATAAAAACTTCTTTTCCACCTTTTCTTGTAATTTTAATTGCATCTGTTTCAAAATCAATATCTTCAATATTAATTCCTATACATTCAGAAATTCTAATTCCTGTCCCAAGTAGAAGAGTAAATATAGCTACATCTCTATCTTTAGTTATATTATGAAATTTTTTTTCATTTTCTGTTAATAATTTTCCTGTTTCTACCAAATCAATAAGTTTTGCAACTTCATCTGGCTCTAATCTAATTATTTCTTTTTCTCTTAATTTTGGAAGTTGAACTAAATTAATTGGATTATTTTTTATTAATTGAGATTTATAATAATAATTATAAAAACTTTTTAAACTTGCAATTTTTCTTTTAATCCCTTCGTTAGAATTAAAAACTTCTTTATCATTACTATTATAATATTTTAAATATTCTATGTATTCTTCAATGTCTAAAAGAGTTAATTTGTCTAAATCAGATAGAATTATTTCTTTTTTGAAATAATCATTATTTGTTTTTAAATAATTAAAAAAAACTGTTAAATCATAAGCATATGCAAGTCTTGTTTTAAAAGTTGTTCTTGGCTCAATACTTCTAAAAAAGTCTTTACAAAACAGTGGAAGAGAATTAACAACTTCTCTAAATCTTTTTATATTCTTTTTTTCATCTTCTAAAAAAAATTTTGTCATAATTTCAAAAACTCCAAACAAGCATTAAACATAGATTTTTTTGCACCCTTATTTTCATAATCTAAATCAAACATTAAATTTTTGACATATTCCCTTTTTGTTTTACCATCTACAGGACAAGGCGATTTTAAAATAGGGATTTTCTCATTTTTAACAAAACTTTTAATATCTATTTCATCTATATATAGAAGTGGTCTTATTACAGTTATATCAGTTCTATCAAGATAACTAATTGATTTAAAAGTATTAATTCTTCCTTCATAAATAAGAGACATAAGTAAAGTTTCAATTAAATCATCTTTATTATGCCCCAATGCGACTTTATTAAAACCTTTTGATTTCACAAGAGGATAGAGTATACCTTTCCTAAGTTTAGAACATAACGAACAAGGATTAGTTTCTTTTCTAATATCAAAAATTATTTTTGAAATATCAGTTTTTTCTATAAAAATTTCAATTTCATTTTTATTAAAAAAATCTAAGAGATTTGAAAAATCAATATTATCAAAACCCATATCAATACAAAATGCAGATATATTAAATTTTTTTGGATAAAATTTTTGCAATCCTTTTAGTGCTAATGATAAACTAATAGAATCTTTACCGCCAGATAAGGCAATTGCAATATTATCCCCATCATTTATTAAATTAAATTCATCAATACATTTCCTTGTTTTTGATAAAAGTTGTTGAAATTCCACTATGTTAATACAAACTATTCGTTAAACTATTGTTTTGCGAATAGTTAAATCCTTTCAAATTTTTTTAAATTTATTCAATTTTAGTCTCATTACCATTAATTAATCTTTTAATATTTTCTTTATGTCTTAATATACATATTAGAGAAATTAAAAATATACCAGGTATTACTAAATAGTTCTTATGAAAATTAAATGGATAAATATAAAAAATTGATAATATTACTGATGATAAAAATAAACTTACTTCTGCTATTATAGATCCTAAACTAACATATTTTGCTGTTTTAGATACAATTTTATAAATTAGAAATAATAAAATTGCATATATTGGATTAAAACATAAAATACAACCCATAGTGCAAGATATCCCTTTCCCACCATTTTTAAATTTTGAATATATTGGGAAACAGTGCCCTACTACTCCACCAAGTCCTGTATAAATTATTATCAATTTTGATTCTAGTGTTTTATTTAAAAAAAATTTTAAAAATGATATATCTAAAATTATTAAGAAATGACTATTATATATTATAAGTATTAAAATTGGTATAATTATTTTAATTATATCTAATACAAAAACTATATGGCTTGATTTTTTCCCTAATGCTCTACCAATATTTGTACTTCCTGGATTTTTTGAACCAAATTCTAAAATATTAATTTTTTTTGCCTTAGCATATAAATATCCTGTAGGAATTGAGCCAAACAAATAACCAAGTATTAATGATTGTATTATAAGTTTTTCAAACATATATTAATCCTTTTATAAAATAATTTTAATCAATAAATTGTAATGACGAAGCTTTGCGAGCCCTATTTTTGTTATTATATTTTTTCATTTCTCTCTCTTATAATAAATTTAATTGAGGTTCCTGTAAAATCTATATATTCTCTTATTCTATTCTCTATATACCTTTGATATGAAAAATGAAATAAATTTTTATCATTTACAAATATAACAAATGTTGGTGGTGTATTTCCAATTTGAGTTATATAAAAAATTTTTAATTTTTTACCTTTAAATTGTGGTGTATCATTAATAGAAATTGCTTCATACATTATTTCATTTAAAACACCTGTGCTAATAGTTCTAATTTGATTTTCATGAATTTTTTCAATATAATCAAAAATTTTATTTACTCTTTGCCCCGTCATTGCTGAAATAAATAAAATCTCTGCATAATTCATAAAAGATAATTCATTTTTAATATTTTTACTAAATTCATTTATAGTTTTATCATTTTTTTCTATTAAATCCCATTTATTTACTACTATTAAAATTCCTTTTCCTTTATCATGTGCAAGTCCTGCAATATTTGCATCAAATTTTGTAATCCCTAAACTTCCATCAATTAAAATTAATACAATATCTGCTCTATCAATGGCAATTTCAGTTCTAAAATAACTATATAATTCAATTTTATCAGTAATTTGTGATTTCCTTCTAATTCCTGCTGTATCTATTAATGTATATGATTTATTATTTATTATCACATCTGTATCTATTGCATCTCTTGTAGTTCCTGCTATGTCTGATACAAGAACTCTATTTTCACCTATAATTTTATTTACAAGTGAACTTTTTCCTACATTAGGTTTTCCAATAATTGCAATTTTTATATTATTTGTATCGTTTGAAAAATTCTCATTCGGTAATAATTCAATAACTTTATCAAGTAGATTTCCAACTCCTTGTTTATTTACAGCAGAAATTGGAAAAATGTTTTCAAAACCTAATTCATAGAATTCATAAATATCATTTTCTTGTTTTTTATAATTATCAATTTTATTTACAACTAATATTATATTTTTTTTTGATTTTCTAAGAATATTAGCGATATCTCTATCAAGGTCTGTTAATCCAACTTTTCCATCTACTACCATTAATATTAAATCAGACATTTCTATTGCTAATTCAGATTGGACTTTCATTTGATTTAAAATTTTGTCATTTGTATTTGTTTCAATTCCCCCTGTATCAATTAAAACAAAATTATGAGAGAGCCAATTACAATTTGCATATATTCTATCTCTCGTAACTCCTGGTTTATCATCAACTATAGAAATTTTTTGGTCAGCAATATAGTTAAAAATACTTGATTTTCCTACATTTGGTCTACCTACTATTGCTACAAAATTCTTTTTCAAATTAACTCCTTATAATAAATCATCATAATTTCATAATGTAAAATAATTTAGAACCTTTGGGAGATCACATGAAAACAATATACTTTACTTATCTCATTTGATTTATCTGTTAGTCGTAGGGGCGAAGCATTGCAACCACAAAATCCATAAAGTAGTGTTGGTAATTTATTTATATTTTCATATGTCCATATATCCATATATCCATATATCATTAAGTATCTATCATATTTGCATAATAATTTATTTTATGCTTTGTAAATATAATAAGTTTTATTAAATGTTTTAATATATTGAAATGGGCTCGCAAAGCTTCGCCCCTACATTTTCTTACTTTACCCCTACGATACACCACTACAATATTGTTTATAAATTTATATTATCACTTATAAAAAATATGTCAAATTAAATTATACTAGATCAGATCATATCATATTTTAGAATTAATTAGTTTCATATATAATCATTAAAACTATTTTATAAATCGATTATTAATTATTTATTAAAATGCATATTTATACAGAGTAAAACTGCTCCCGCGATGCTTCTTGCTTTATCAGATATAGTGAAACAATTTTTAATTTCACTAATCCTTGGGTCAATATCTGCTATTTTTAAACCTTTATAGACTTCAAAGCCATCTCTTATAATTCCTCTTAATACCCCATCAATACTTGCTAAAACTTCAAATTCACTATTATTATTTTTAATAGTCGCTATCACTTCACCTTTTTTTACTATGTCAGAGATTTTTTTTATATTATTAATTTTACCATTTTCATTTGAATGTATAACTCTCTCAGTCGTAAATCCTTCTATATTTCCAGGGATACCAGTATTTTTAATAGGACTTCCATCTTCATATATATGAGATAAATTATTCCCCCTCATAGTTTCTATAGCATAATGGCAATCAACTTTTGCTGTAAATCCTGGCCCTACTCCTATAACAAGTTTAGCCATATCAATTTTAGTCCCTAAATTTTTTTTAGAAAGTATAGAATCAATAATTATATCAGGTGTAAATTTATTTAAAATATCTAAATTTTCATCAATTAATAATGAAACAAAATTTTTATCCATATTATTAATTGCATCATTAACTTCATTAAATTTTTTACATTTAATTCCTTCTACAATTGTTTCACTATCATACACAGCTTCTGAAAAAGCAACACATCTCCTAATTGTTGTAGGATTATCAATTTCTGTACATAAAACTTTAAAATTTGATTTTTTTAAATACCAAATAATTCCTGTCGCAATGTCTCCTGCTCCTCTAACTAAAATAGTTAAATCATTTTTTATCATTTTTTCTTTCCAAAATTTACAATTTTATCATAATTGGTATTTACGTATGTTGATAAATCTTTAAAAATTTCATCAGTATTATACAAAATCCACTCATAGTTAATATTTTTAAATTCTAAATTGTATTCAAAATTATTTTTTTCTAAATTATTTTCATTTAATATTTTATTAATACTATTTATTATTTCATTAATATTTTTATCAGTAAATAAATCTTTTCCAGAAATTATAGAAAACAAATTTTTTCCGATGAATGATGGCATAACTTTTAGAATTAAGCTAACAGGATTTAAACAATTAACAGATACTTTTAAATAAACTTTATTATTTTCAAATTTTGAATCAATTATCGTATAATTTAGATTTTTAAAATAATTTTTAATCAAATCATTAGCATTAGTATATGTTTTAATTTGTGATTTAAAACTATAAATATTAGATTTAGTAATATTTATATATTTATCTAAATTATCATAATTAGGTATTTTCAGTAATTCATATATTTTAAAAAGTGATTTAGCGGATGCTAATTCATTTAAATTCATTTTTTTATAAATATTTGATTTAATATTAAATTCTAAAATTTCATTATTTTTTACATCCGTCATCAATTTACTTAAACTATTATTATTTGCATAAGTTTTTTGATTGAAAATATTTATTATTAAAAACAATAATAAAACATAAACAATTTTTTTATTTTTATATCTCATATCAGTCTCCTATTTTTTAATATTTTTTATAATTTTATTTTTTATTTCATTATTTAACTCATTTATAAAATCAGATAAATTTAGTATTTTGTTTTCTTCATGAAATCTTTCTCTAACTGATATAGTATTATCTGCCATCTCTTTTTGTCCTACAATAATCATATAAGGGATTTTTTCCATTTGTGCTTCTCTTATTTTATACCCCATTTTTTCTGTTCTATCATCAATTCTAACTCTTATATTATTATTTAATAATTCATTATAAATTTTATTTGCATATTCATTTGTTTTTTCTGATACAGGTATAATAACCACTTGTGTAGGTGATATCCAAAGAGGAAAAGCACCAGAAAAATGTTCTATTAAAATTCCAATAAACCTTTCTATTGAACCAAAGCAAGCTCTATGTATCATTATTGGCATTTGTTTATTGCCATTACCATCAATATATTCCAAATTAAATTTTTGTGGCAATTGAAAATCAAGTTGTATAGTTCCACACTGCCAAGTTCTACCAAGACAGTCTTTTAAATGAAAATCAATTTTAGGACCATAAAATGCACCATCGCCTTCATTTAAAATATATTTAATATTTTTTTTATCAAGAGCATTTTTTAAACCTAATTCTGCTTTTTCCCAATCCTCTAAACTTCCCATATGATCTATAGGCATTGTAGATAATTCTACTGTATAATCAAAATCAAACAATTTATACATATGATCATATAATTCAATTATATTTAAAACTTCATCTTCTATTTGTTCTTTTGTTAAAAAAGTATGTGCATCATCTTGTGTGAAATTTCTAACTCTCATTAAACCATGTAATTCACCAGATTTTTCATTTCTATGAACTAAACCAAGTTCTGCGAATCTAAGAGGTAAATCTTTATAAGAGTGTAAATCATTTTGATATACTATTATTGCACCAGGACAATTCATAGGTTTTACTGCATAATCGATATCATCAATTTTTAATGTAAACATATTGTCCTTATAATGATCCCAATGTCCACTTGTTTCCCATAGAGACCTTGATAATATTACAGGGGTATTTATCTGTTTATAACCTTTTAACAAATGATATTTAATCCAATAGTCAGTTAAAGAATTTCTAAGTATCATTCCATTTGGTAAAAAGAAAGGGAAGCCTGGTCCTGCATCATTTAATAAAAATAATCCTAATTCTTTTCCAAGCTTTCTATGGTCTCTTTTTTTTGCTTCTTCTATCATATTTATATAATTATCTAAATCATCTTTAGAAAAAAATGCAGTCCCATATATTCTTGTAAGCATTTTATTTTTCTCATTTGCTCTCCAATAAGCACCTGCTACATTCATTAATTTAAATCCAGTTCCTGCAATTTCAGTATTTAATAAATGTGCACCAGAACATAAATCAACAAATTCACCTTGTTTTGCAAAATAAATTTTTTCTGTCTCTGGCAAATCTTCTATTAATTCAATTTTATACTTTTCATTTTTTTCTTTAAATAGTTCTATTGCTTTATTTCTGTCAAGTGTAAATCTTTCTATTTGTAATTTTTCTTTTACAATTTTTGTCATCTCTTTTTCTATTTTTGATAAATCAGCATCAGATATAACTGTATTAAAAAAATCAATATCATAATAAAATCCATTTTCAACAGATGGTCCTGTTCCAAGCATAACACCATTATATAATCTTTTAACTGCTTGTGCTAATATATGAGAACAAGTATGTCTCAAAGTATCAATGGCATATTTACTATTCTCATCATATTCATTAATTTTTCCATCTTTTTCAATTATTTTAATCATAAATATATCTCCATTTTTTTAATTTAAAATATTTATTGCATTTTTTATTCTATTTATAGTTTCATCTTTTCCTATAACATTTGCTATTTCTGTTGCACCTGCTGGGGTATTTTCACATCCACTTAGTGCAATTCTTATAGGCCACATGAGTTTTCCAACTTTTATATCATTTTCTTTTGCAAAATTTGATAAAACATTAAATAAATTTTCATTAGAAAAATCATCAACATTTTTCAAAACTTCTAAAATTTTTTCTAATATATTTTTACTTTCAATTTTATCAATTTTATTTTTTTTATTTTCATACAAATTAATATCATAAGGAGAAACGAATTCAAAAAATTTAATTTTTTCTGGAATATCATTAAATGTTTCTATTCTTGTTTTAACGAAACTTGCAATTTTTTTCTTATCAAGATTTTTATTAATTGCTTTATCAATAAATGGCATAGCATATTTTAAATATATATCATCAGATAAATTTTTTATATATTCACTATTCAGCCATTTTAATTTATTCATATCAAAAACAGCAGGTGATTTTGATATTCTTTTATAATCAAAAATTTCTACCATCTTTTTTAAATCAAAAATTTCAATATTTTCATTTGGAGACCATCCAAGTAATGCAATAAAATTAACTATGCATTCAGGTAAAATCCCAAAACTTAATAAATCTTCAAATGAGGCAGAGCCAGTTCTTTTAGATAATTTTTTATGATTTTCATCAGTTATAGGGGGGCAATGAATATAAACTGGAATATCCCATCCAAATGCTTCATATAATCTATTGTATTTTGGTGTGCTTGATAAATATTCATTTCCTCTAACAATATGGGTAATTTTCATCAAATGGTCATCAATTACATTTGCAAAATTATATGTAGGATATCCATCTGATTTAATTAATATCATATCATCAAGTTCATTATTATTTACTTCAATATCTCCATAAATATCATCATGAAAAATTGTTTTTCCATCAGTTGGATTATTTTGTCTAATAACAAAAGGTTTACCTTCTTTTAAATTTTTTTCTATTTCTTCTTTTGATAAATTTAAACAGTGTTTATCATACATACTAATAAATTCACCATTAATTTCTTTTTTTAATGAATTTAATCTCTCTTCACTACAAAAACAATAATATGCTTTTCCCATATCAACTAATTTTTTAGCAAATTCCATATAAATATTGTTTTTAACTCTTTCAGATTGAATATATGGTCCATAGTTTCCACCAATATCTGGACCTTCATCATGTTTTAAGTTTGCTAATTTTAAAGTTTTATATATAACATCCGTTGCTCCAACAACTTCTCTATTTTTATCAGTATCTTCTATTCTAAGTAAAAAGTCACCATTATTATGTTTTGCAATCAAATAAGCATATAGAGCAGTTCTTAAATTACCTATATGCATATAACCAGTTGGGCTTGGTGCAAATCTTGTTCTAACTTTCATACATACCTCTAATAATTAAGTATTTATTCTTTTGATAAAATTTCTAATTTCTTATTTTGCATACAAATTGATTAAAAACTCCTTATTAATTGATAATCAATTAACTTATTATTCATTTTAAGATATTTATTTATTCTAAACTGTAAAACATTACTTACTATTGGTTCAATTCCTTTTTTTAAGCATTCTTTATACACAGTTGTTTTTTTATTTATCATTTCATTTAATTGTATTAAAATATATTTTATGTTAGCATTATTTTCTTTATTTACTTCATATTAATGCAATTTAAATATTTAGCAAACTGTTTTGATTGCATAATTTTTAAATTATCACCAAGAAAAATTGTATTTTTAAAATTATTATCCATTTTAATAATTTAATAAAAATATTTTTTACTCCAAATCACTTGGTCTCATACTAAGCCCCACTTTTCCCATTTTATCTATTTCAATCACTTTTACTTTAACTATATCTCCTACTTTTACAACATCTTCTACTTGTCCCACTCTGCCATCAGCAAGTTTTGAAATATGTATCATACCATCTTTATTTGGTCCTAACTCAACGAAAGCACCAAATCCTGTTGTTCTTATTACTTTTCCATCATAAATATTGCCGACTTCAATATCTCTAACTATACTATCGATAATCTTAATTGCCTTATCAATTCCATCTATGTCAATTCCACTAACAGATACAAAACCATCATCTTGGATATCAATTTTTACATTGCAAGTTGTTATAATATCATTTATAGTTTTCCCTTGCTTTCCTATTACATCTCCAATTTTTTCTGGGTCAATATTAATATTTTTAATCTTTGGAGCATATTTAGACAAATTTTTTCTTGGTTCACTTATAATAGGTTTCATTACTTCATCCATAATATATAATCTTGCATCTCTACATCTCTTTATTGCATTTTCTACTATTTCTCTTGTGAGACCATGAATTTTAATATCCATTTGAATTGCTGTTATTCCTTTATGTGTTCCTGCAACTTTAAAATCCATATCTCCAAAAAAATCTTCAAGTCCTTGAATATCAGTAAGCAAAATATAATCATTATCATCATCCCCTGTGACAAGCCCACAAGAAATTCCTGCAACCATTGATTTTATAGGAACACCAGCAGCCATAAGAGCAAGACAAGAAGCACAAACAGAAGCTTGACTGGTTGAGCCATTTGATTCTAATGTTTCTGATACACATCTTATAGCATATGGGAAATCATCAATACTTGGAATTAATGGAAGTAGTGCTTTTTCTGCCAATGCACCATGTCCTATCTCTCTTCTACCTGGAGATCTCTGTGGCTTTGCTTCACCAACAGAGTATCCAGGGAAATTATAATGATGTATATATCTTTTTTCAGTTATACAATCATTTAATCCATCAATTACTTGAACTTCTGAAAGTGGTGCAAGTGTGCAAATATCAAGTATTTGTGTTTGTCCTCTTTTAAACATTCCAGAGCCATGTGCTCTTGGAACTATGTCAACTTCTGCTGATAATTTTCTTATTTCTTCTATTTTTCTACCATCAGGCCTTTTTTTATCTTTTAAAATCATTTTCCTTACAGTTTTCTTTTCATATTGATAAATTGCATCAGGTATTTGTAATAATTTTTCTTCATTATCTTTAAAATAATCTTCGAGAGTTTCAGTAATTTTTTTAATATTTTCATCTCTTGTCATTTTATCATCAGTAAATACTGCTTCTTCCATTTGTGTTTCATTTACAATTGTCTTAATTTCATTTAAAAACTCATCAGAAACACTAAAATGTGTATAAGCATGTTTTTCTTTACCACACATAGTTTTTATTTCATTAAAAAATTTAATAATTTCTTGATTTATATCGTGAGCCATATAGATTGCTTTTATCATTAAATCCTCTTTAACTTCATTAGCTCCTGCTTCTATCATTATGACTTTTTCACTTGTAGATGCAACTGTTAATTTTAAATCAGATTTTTGTAGTTGAACATTTGATGGATTTATTATAAATTCACCATTAATAAGTCCAACTTGTGTTGAGGCACAAGGTCCATCAAATGGAATATCAGAAATTGTAGTAGCAAGAGAACTTCCAAGCATTGCTAAAAGTTCTGGTGAATTCTCTTGATCACAAGATAAAACAACATTATCAAGTAAAACATCATTTCTATAATCTTTTGGAAATAATGGTCTCATTGGTCTATCTATAACTCTTGCAGTTAATATGCTGTTTTCACTTGGTCTACCTTCTCTTTTATTAAAACCCCCTGGAATTTTACCAACACTATACATTTTTTCTTCATATTCTACTGATAATGGGAAAAAATCTATCCCTTCTTTTGGTTTATCACTTGCTGTTGCAGTAGATAAAACCATAGTATCCCCATATTGCATCAAAACTGCACCATTTGCCTGTGCACACACTCTATCAATATAACAAATTAGGTCTCTCCCTGCTAAATTCATTTTAAAAGTTTTATACATAATTATTCCTCTTTAATTTTTTATATTATTATATTATAATATAAAAAGACAAAAAACTCAATAATTTATGTATTACTATTTTGATGTAATGTATATATTTTATCGGCAATACTATGAAAATCACTATTTCCATTTATTTTTATATCACAATATTCTTTATACAATTTTACTCTCTTCTCATATTGTGTTTTTAATGAATTAAAGTCTTTTGTGAGTGGTCGATCTACTGTTGGAACTAATTTTGTCAACTCTTTTTCAATATAATAAATTTTCCCATTAATTTTTAGATTATCAATATTTTCTTTATTTAAAACTACCCCACCACCAGTTGCAATTACAGAGTTAGTTAATTTTGAAATATCTGCCACTAATTCCTTTTCAATTTTTCTAAATTTTGGTTCTCCAAAATTTTCAATAAAATCAGAAATTTTTATTCCAATTTTGTTTTCAATTTCTACATCAATGTCAACAAAATTTAAATTATATTTTTTTGCAATTAACTTTGAAATTGTAGTCTTGCCACAGCTTGGCATACCAATCAAAACTATATTTTCTAAATTAGATAGATAATAATTATATATTCTATCAATTTTTTTTATTAAATTTAAATTATTAAAATTTATATCTATAGTATTTGAATTGAAAATTTCATTAGCATAAATTGCTTGTGCTATTAACATATATAATCCATTAATAGCAGTTTTTTTTAATTCTATTGCTTTTCTAATTAATTTTGTTCTAAGTGGATTATAAATTACATCAATAATAGTAGTTAATTTATTAAATTTTTCTAAATCAATTAAACTTTCATCATAAATATGTGGATACATACCATTTGGAGTTGTATTAATAATCATATGAATATCATTATTATATTTATATATATCATTATAGGAAATAATACTATCAGTATTTCTACTAATTCTTGATACTTTTAATACTAAATTCGCTTTATTTTTTACTGCATAAAAAACAGTTTTACTTGTTCCACCAGTGCCTAAAATTAAAATATTTTTATTTTTAATTTCTATATTAAATCTTTTTAATAATATATTAAATCCTAAAATATCGGTATTAAATCCATATAACATCCCATTTATGTTTTTTATAGTATTTATTGCTCTTATATCTTTTGAAAGATTATCTATATAATCTAAATATTTTATTAACTCTTCTTTATATGGGATGGTAACATTAATGCCTTTAAATTTTTTTTCTTCAATAAATTCTTGCAGTTCATTTTCTCTCAACTCAAAAATTTCATAATTTAAATTTCCAATTAAATTATGAATTTTTTTTGAAAAACTATGTTTTAACGGATATCCAATTAGTCCATATTCCAAACTATTTACCTCAAGAGTATAATTAATTTATAATCTATCTATATACTTTTATAATATTTGAATTCTATTTAAAATAAAACTTTTTAAAATTTAATTTTAAAAGTTTTAAAAAATGGATTTTTTGATTTATCTATTATTGTAAGAATAAAAATTTAAGTTATTTTTTAAATATTTTACTACATTAATTAGTTACATTAAAAATTATATCTTTACTTGAAAAAAATACATTCTCAAAACCAAATTCATCTCTTCCTATTAAATTCCCATTTTTATCTATATTAATGGCTAAAAATTTTTTACCTTTATAAAAGAAATCTTTATTTAAAATTCTATTCTTTTTTATATAAATATCAGGAATTTGAGAATCAAGTAAATTGTATATATTATCAACTATATTTCTTATTAAAGTGTTTTCATCTATTTTTTTATCAAAAATATATCCAATTATATTTTCCATATCTTTTGATAAACTATTATTCTTATATAAATCAATTCCAATACCTATAATTATACAATTTTCATTTAATAATCTTTCACACAAAATTCCTACAACTTTTTTATTTTTATAATACAAATCATTTATCCATTTAATTTCTAATTCAATATTGAAAGTGTTTTTTATTGCTAAATATACTGACACAGCAACTTTTGGAGTAATATTAAAAAAGTTTTTATTAAATATTGCTAAACTAAAATATACTCCATTTTCATCAGAAAAAAAATTTCTACCATTAGCTCCTCTACCATTAGTTTGTTTATTAGTAATTACTAAATAATCATCAATGATTTTTTTATCTTTAATATTTATTTTTAAATAATCATTAGTAGAATCAATTTCATTTAAAAATTTAATTTTAATATTATTAAAATTCAATTTTTAATATCTTCCAAAAGTGCAATTAGGATAATGACAAATTTTACACATTTGACATAGTCCACCATTTGCAAGATTCAATAAATCTTTTTTAGTAAATTTAATTTCTGCAAAAATTTGAGGCAATAATACATCAAAAATTGTAGTAGGTAGTGAAATTGCAGCCCCAGGAACTCCCAATATTGAAATATTATCTTTATATGCAACCAAAGTCATATTGCCAGGTTGTGATGGAACCCCATGTGTTAGAATTTCTGCACCAATATTTTTAATAGCAGTAGGTGTTACATCATCAGGGTCAACGGACATTCCACCAGTTGCTATTATAAAATCTGCTCCTTTATTAATTCCTTCTATCATTGCATCTTCTATCATTTTTATATTATCATCACAAAAATTAATTCCGAGTATTTCAGCAGGATATTTTAAAAGTTTTGTTCTACACACTGGCTCAAATTTATCTTTTATCCTACCATTATAAATTTCTGAACCAGTAACTATAATCTGAACTTTTTTCTTTTTAAAAGGATATACATTATATAATAATTTATTTTTGCATAGTGCTTCTGCTTTTAAAATATTTTCTTCTTTTGTGATTAAAGGAATAATTCTAATTGAAGCAAGTCTATCTCCTTCACTTATATGATAGTGATTTGGAAGTGTAGAAATTGTAATATCTTCTACTTTATTTATTTGATTTAATAAATCTATATCAACTACAAATAAACCATCAATATCAGATATTAATAATGTTTTCCCCTCACTTACATCAGTGTAATGAGCAAATTCAATTTTATTCATATTAGATAATCTTATTGCTGCATCTTCTTCATGGATTTCTTTTTTGTCAGAATCCCAAATATAAATATACTGTTTACCAATATTTAAAAGTTCATCTATATCTTTTTCTTCTATTATGTGTCCTCTTTTAAATTTTGCACCTTTAAAGCCTTCATACATTGCAGTTATGTCATGACAAATTCTCATTCCAATTGCATCTTTAATGTGAATTTTTTTTAACATAAAATTTAACTCCTAAAATTTAAAAAGTATATGTTTATATAAATTATAATAAAATTTTTATACTCATAATATTAATATTTTTTTCAAAATCTTTAAAAATATTTCTAACTATGTAAAATCTATTAGTATATAGTATTTTTATTATATCAAATTTCATTAGAAAATTATATTTTTTATAGCTTTGGGAGAAAGTTTTTTGTCTAATAATAGTTTTAATAGATACTAATTAAGTAATGCAATATCTATATTTAAATAACCAGCAAAAGTCATCCATAAAATATATGGTAACAACAAATATGATGACAATTTATTAATTTTTTTAGAATAATTTATTAATATCATTACTAAAATCCACAATATAACTAACCATATAAAAGCAAAATAATACATTTTAAGTTTAAAAAATATTATTGACAAAAGAAATTAAATATTAATTGTATTGAATAAATTATAATCCATTTTATTTTAAGCTTACTCTCACTTTTGATAACCAAATAACTTGAAATCCCCATCATAATATATAAGATACTCAATACAATAGGAAATAGAATCCCAGGTGGAGATAATGGGGGCTTTTTAATTATATTAAAAAGCATCATTGATTTTTTTGTTATTATAGAAGATGTAAACCCTACTACTAATGGAATAATAATAAATAGTATTATTTTAAAATAATTCTTAGTTTTTTTCATAATCTTTTTTGTATAATATTTTATTATACTTTACCCTCCTAGTATAATATTGTTTATAAATTTATATTATTAATAATAATATATTTTATATATGATACTGTGGATTAGTATTTCTCTCCTTCCACTTTGATAGATTTAATTAGGCTCTAACTACTGTCTTTTTATAAGTTGTTAATAAGTTAGATACCACATGACAGTTTATATAGAACGAGGTTACATTTATAAAAAGTAATTGTGGATAAACCATAGTGTCAAATATTTAAAAGCGAGGTGCATTTTATGATTTATGTTGGAATCGATGTTTCTAAAGATAAACACGATTGTTATATAACTAAAATACGGCGAAGTTATCAAAAGTCCTTTTACAGTAGAAAATAATCTAAAAGGTTTTAATGAACTTTATAAGAAGATAAAAACTTCTACTAAAAAATTATCTTCTATAAAGGTAGGTCTTGAAGCTACTGGACACTATAGTTTTAATATCCAAAATTACTTACTTATTAAAAACTTAAAAGTATATGTTTTAAATCCACTTCATACCAATCAATTTAAAAAGGCACAAAGTTTAAAAAAACCAAAACTGATAAAATAGATTCAAAATTAATTACAAATATGCTTATTCTAAATAACAATCTAAAACCTTATTCTATCGAATCAAGAAATTACGAAGATCTAAAATCTTTATCACGATATAGGTTCAACAAAGTAAAATACAGAGCTAAACTTAAAACTTCTGTTGCAATACTCGTTAATATATTGTTTCCAGAAATTGAATCTCTCAACTCTCCATTTATCAAGCATTTTAGCACTTTTATAAGAGTTTCATGGTGCATCTTATATATCAAATGCAAATCTCACCCATCTTTCTAATTTTCTTTATAAAGTATCAATGTTTTTACTTGCTAACATTCCATGAATATAGGCTCTGATAAACAGGAACTTTAAATGAATAGGCAAATAATTTCTCAATATTCCAATATTGTGGTCTAACTATTCCATATTTGATGACTCCTTATTAATAATATTACTGCTACAAGCAAAATAAAAAATACTATTGTAGCACCACCGACCACCACCCATCCCATTGGTGTTAATTCATTTAATTTACTATTATAATTTCTTCTCATAACACAAATATTAACAAATGTAATGTCCAATAATTGTCGAATCTGCAGATAAAATATCCTAATTTCTCGAACATCACAAAATTAGTCCAACTGGACTTACAATCTTTTAAATCATACTATATCAAAAAACAAATTCTTTATGATATAAAAATTTTATATTTAATCTATACATCCATAACATAATCTTAAATTCAAATACCTATGAATGTTAAAACCATTTTTGTTGACACAATCTATATCATAATACTTTCCAACATATATCCTATCACCATTATGGTCAACATCATTACACCATACAAAATCATTACACCACAATTTTTTATTCAAGGTAAGCCAAGCAACAAAAAAAGCATAAACACAATTTATTGCATTAGGAAAATTATATTTTCCAATTAACTTGTTTGGTAAAACAGCTCTACTATCATTATATACCTCTTTTTTTATTAAGAACCATTCATTTTTCATTGGAATATTGATAAAGTCTTCTTTATCATACCAATCTTGATTATAAAAGCATGGTTCATTAGCATCAGGGTTATATCCAAATATTTTTTTTATATTTTTTATTGTCACAAAAGAATCATCAATAAATCTATCCAGTCCTAATATTAATAAATAATCATCTTTCTTTTTAATCAAAGTATCTATTGAATATTTAATAATAGGAATATCATTTGTTAATTTAAATTTCATTTCATCAATAGTGTTCAATAATTCTATACCAATAAAATTATCTCGCATAATACTCTTAGCTAAATTATAATCAACTTTTTCAATCATTTAATAACGATTCCTTCCATTTTTGATATTCAATAACTTCATTAGCATTTGCTAAATGCCCCATTGCAGAATATTTTTCTATTCGATCAATTTCAGCCAATAATCTATCAAATCTATTTCCATAACCTGTATCAACAAACCAATTAAGATTTCTAACTGGAGCATTATATAAAATTATTCCACTTTTTGTGTCAAGAACTTCACGCAAAAATGTTAAATATGCTCTATACTGATGTTCATGCGATGCAACAAGTACCAATTTTTTCCAATTATTTAATAATGACATTTTTATAACTTCTACTGCTTGTGATCTAGTATTTAATGATTTATCTTCATGTATTAAATCAGTTTCTGGCACACCTGCATTTATAATATATGGCTTAACTTCATCAAAAGGATAACTTCCATAATCTTTATCAATGATATTTCCACTAAAAACAATTTTTGAAACTATATTTTTTTTATACAAATCAACAGCCTTTTGAAATCTAAACAAGCCATCACCTTCAAGTAGTATAGCAACATTCGATTTTGTTAAACAATCATTATCAACAATTGCCATTATTTTTTCTCTATCACTAATCATATTACAAATCCTCCCAATAAATCGGATCATTTGCTTTTATATTTTTATTAACTTTTTTGCCTATTACCAGATTTTTAAATTTTGGTGGTATGCCCAATGCCGGACGTAATACGTCAATATCATCTGCAGATAAAACTTGTCCTTTTTTTAAATCATTTTTTGCATATAAACAACGACGTTGAACAAAAACTGTTTCACTTTCTTCTTCAACTACCTCTTTTCTAGTGCTGCCAATAGCTTTTTCAACCTCTCTAATTGAATCAACCATAAACCTAAACTCATTTGGTTCCATAGAATGTGGATGATCTGGGCCCTTATCTTTTTTATTTAAAGTAAAATGCTTTTCAATAACCCTTGCACCCAAAACTACAGACGCTAGTGCAACAACATGTCCTGGCGAATGATCTGAATAACCTGTAATACAATCAAAAGCATTTTGATATGTTTCTAACACATTCACATTTGCACTCTCTATTTTAGATGGATAATTAGTAATACATTGCATTAAAACTAAATCTTTATTTCCTGCATTTTCAATTGTTCTAACAGCTTCGTCTATTTCTGACATTGTCGCATCCCCTGTTGCTAGCATAATTGGAATATTTTTACGAGCAATATAGTCTAACATTTCAAGCCATGTGATTTCTCCTGAACCTATTTTTATAAACGGCAATTTCATATCACTACATAAATCAACCGCTTCTTTAAAGTATGGTGATGTCGAAAAATCTATACCTACTTTTTTACAATAATCTGCAATTTCTCTATGCCAGCTTATTGGAAACTCAACATCTTTAAATACTTCTGTTACTGTTCTTCCCCATGTTCCATGCACACCATGTAATGTCATTTTTGAAAATCCACCTTCTGATACAATTGTTTCTGCAGTAAAAGTTTGAAATTTAGCACAATCTGCACCTGCTTCTTTTGCAGCGTCTATCAATTTTTTTGCTTTTTTAATACTTCCATCAAAATTTCCACCTATCTCAGCTATAAAATATGTAGGAAATTCTTTTCCAATAATTCTATTACCAATGTGAATTTTTTTGTTAAATTTAAACACTATGTTTTCCTCCATTATAATTTTAAATGTTTTCCTTAAAATCATTTATTGTCTTTTTTAATATTTTTGCTTGCATTTCAGCCTCTTTTAAATCCCAATAATTTGTTTTTAACTGTATCATTCTTTTTTGTAAATATTCAGCATTAGGACAAAGGTACTCATCAAACTTTTGCCAAACTCCATTCATTGGCTGAAGAATACTTTGATAAGCAGGTTCATTATAAGAAAGCTTCCATGCTGCATAATAATCATTTCCTCCATTTTGTTTAAATAATTTTCTAAACTTGAACCAATCATTTTCAGGATTATCCGTGTTTAAAACAAGGCAATATGTCCAATATGAATGTTTATATCCTTGTGGCTCAAGTTGTTTCTTTACTACTGATTGATTATCAAGCACCTTATCAAACATTTTAGCAACTTCTAAACGATTTTCTACCAGTTCTTCTGCTCTCTCCAATTGTCCAAAAGCACAAGCTGCTTGCAATTCAGACATTCGATAATTATAACCAAAAGAAATATGTCTACTATAATTAGGATTTTGAATATCTTCACGTGTAATCTTACCTTTTTTAGCATCAACACCTGCATAGCCTAAGCAATTTAACCTGCGTGCCTTATTCGCAAGATCTTTATTATTCGTTATAAGCATTCCACCTTCACCAGAAGTCAAATGTTTACTTGCTTGAAAACTAAAACTTGAAAAATCTCCAAATTCTCCTACTAATTTACCTTTATATTCACCTAAAAAGCACTCTGCATTATCTTCAATTAAATATATGTTATTTTTTTTACATATACTCAAAATTTTATCATAATCTGGAGCTAATCCATACAATGATACTGTAATTATTGCTTTTGTTTTATTTGTAATACATTTTTCAATGCTTTCAGCAGAAATTTCAAATGTTTCAATATCACTATCAGCAAAAACTGGGATAGCACCACATAATACTACTGGTATTGAAGTCGATGACATAGTTAATGCTGGTACTATTACCTCATCACCCTCTTTTATACCACATGCCATCAATGCAACATGCAAAGTTGCTGTTCCATTGCAATGTCCAATTGCAAACTTTGAATGAAATTTTTGAGAAAATAATGTTTCTAGCTTATTATTAAAAAACGAATTCTTCGATGTAGAAAATTCATTATTCAGAGCTTCCATAACATATTTCTTTTCTAATTCTGATATTCTATTCATACAAATAATTCCTTTCTATTTATTATACATAACACTTCTTTTTACTTTTGAATTAATTAATACTATCTCTGGATTATTATTCAATATATCCAGTATTTCATCCATAAGCAATATGCCATGATTATCCTTATTCCGTTTCAAATATATCATTTTAACCATTTCATAATCTTCAAAAGTGTCAATTGTCCAACGATAATTAGATAAATTTAATTTAGATGAAACATTATAAGTTTTGAACATTGATAAATTATGATACACATATTGAGTAACATGTTCACGTTCAAAACTATCTTTTACTTTTTCTTCCATTAACTTTAGCACATCAAATGTAAAGGCTTCACAATCTAATCCTTCAGGAAAAGATGGTGGGCAATTGTTTGTGACTAAATCATAATTACCATCAACTAATTTTCTTACTACTTTATCAATTAACATAGGTTCCTTAAAAGGATCGTCTGCTGTAATTCTCACAATAACATCAGCAGGAAACATAATTGATGTAGAATAATATCTATTTAATACATCTTCTTCACTTCCGCGATAACATTTTATATTCTTACAATTACACCATGCTTCTATTTCATCATCACTATTATTCAGTGTTGTTGCAATAATAATATTATCTAATGTTTTTGCATAAGTTAATCTATCAACAATATGCCATAGCAATGGTTTTCCATCTATTTCATAAAATACCTTGTTAGGCAATCGTGTTGAACAACAACGTGCTTGAATTATCGCATTTACAACCATAATACCCTTACTACATTATTTAAAAAATACTTTTTCTCAGATATATTCTATATAGCTCAAATAAACCTAATATAATTGCAATTAGCCACCGTAATATCACCTGTTCTTTAAACATATAAAACACTATAACAAATATTATTATCATTAATACCGAAAGTGCAAAATATTCTATTTTATAATAATATTTAGTATTAGACAAATGATTTGCAATGCAATAGTGGAAAATAAACATAAATACATTTGAAATCAATGATGCTATAGCAGCACCATACATTCCCATTTTCATAATAAAAAAGTAATTAAGAATTATATTTATAATTGTTGCACTCATTGTACCGATTGCAATATATTTTGTTTTTCCATAATAAAACTCTTGGTTTGCTGGAAAATAATAAAGAAAAGTTGAATAAACAATTAAAACAAATATAGGAATTAATTCAATGCCTTCACGGTACTCAGCATTCGCCATAATATATGACACTTCCCTTGATAACAACAAAAATCCTAAACATGCAACAGTAAATACTTCAATATAATTCTTTGTTTTCTTTATTAAGCTATTAATATTATTACTATTGATATCTTCATAACTAAACGGAATAAATGAGGTGTTAAATGCACCTAAAACTATATTTAATACCGATACAAAAGAATAATACAGGCTATATATACCAATATAAGAAGATATTATACTCATCTTATTCATCATTATTCTATCAGCTTGTCCTAACAATACACCAGCCAAGCTATGACCAATTAGAGGTAGACCATATAAGATGCCAAATCTTAGATACTCTAAAGAATATGTAATTTTTCTATTAAACAATATATAACTAACCACAATTATGGATGATATCATATATGGCAGAAAATGTCCATAAACTCTGCCTATATAAACTGGTGTT
Organism: uncultured Lachnospiraceae bacterium; assembly: GCA_946403075.1. GTDB lineage: Bacteria > Bacillota > Clostridia > Lachnospirales > Lachnospiraceae > UBA3633. Next base: position 26,109 of record CAMIYN010000016.1, read on the forward strand.
ATTTTCAATACAAAAATAAAAAATAATGATAGTATTATTGATCCTAATGATAAAACTAGTGATAAAACCAATTTTAAAAGTGCTTTTTTGTCATAAATTAGAATAGTACTTATAGATGATAACACAACTGATGAAAAAGCAGTTAAGATCATAATCACATATAACAAAATATCATATTCAATAAACTTTTTAATTATTGGGAATAACAATACACATAAAATAGATATTAACAAAGATATTATTACAGTATACATAAATGTATTATCTCTATAGTTACAATAGTCATTTTGAAACTTGTACTTTCCAGATGCAATGGATGATGAAATATTTAGTGATATAAAAGTACTAAATATTGATACCCAAGAAATAAATATAGAATAAATACCATATTGCTCACTCCCTAGCACTCTTGAAAAAATAGGAACAGTAAAAAACGAAATACCTTGAAGTAAAATGGTACTTATCATATTTAAAACTAAAGTTTTATTTAATCCTGATGTATGATTTTTAATTCTATTTAACATAATACTCTATGCAATTCATTCACTAATTATATTCTTTATATACTTATAAATATTCTCATACGAGTTTTCTTTAAAAAAAATATTACTATCAAAATCTGTATTATTATGACTATCATTTTGCAAATATGCTATTTGATTATATAAGCCCTCTACATCTCTAAAATATGTTGCATAACCATTTTCTACGATTGGCTTAGAATAATTCAAATAGTCTTTATCATATAGAATTAACAATTTGCCATTATATGAAGTCGCTTCATATAGTACAGTTGAGTACTTGCCAACAATATAATCATAATTCGCTAACAAAAAATATAAGTCTGTTTTCAAATCATTAATAACTTCAACATTTTTATACTTTAATAGATTGCTAAATCTATCCATGGATAAATTGAATTCTTTCGGGTGCAACTTATAAACTAAATAATAAGATAAACCATCATAATTTAGCTTATATAATAATTTTTCAACGATATCTAAAACTTCGTTAGAAAAATCACCATCAGAAATAATCAAAATTTTTTTAATACCATAATTAAAATTGTTTTGTAGAAATCTCCTAACTTGAGCATCATGATAAGGAAACCCAACAATTATTTTATTTCTATCATCTATTGGAAAACTAGAAGTTTCTTTCCAATGTCTACCCCAAAAAAATAATTTTTCAGGCAACACGTCATTATTATATTTCTTACCAAAATTATAGGCAATATGTCCTCTACCAATAACACCATGTTGCAATTCAATAGTTTCAATGCTTTCTAATTTTGCAACTTCATTTAATGTCATTTTTACAATATTATAATATTCTTGGTATATAATACATTTAGGTTTAACTTTCTTTAATAGGAATATAAAATACTTTTTATAAAACTTATGTAAACAATATGAGCTTATTAAAACTTTACTAATTTCTAATATTGATAACTCTATATCAAAACATTTGTTTATTAATTTTACTAAAACATTTGTTTCATCTATAAATGCTATATCTTTACAATTAAACTTATAAAACAATTTGTAATAAACAAAAGATATTAAATTCAGAAAATCCATACTATATTTATCATCATTTATACATCCATTAAAATATGAAGAATCTGATACTAAATTTAGATATGAACCAAAATTATCAACAATACTATATGTATACCTACAACTATTCTTGCCATCAATTAAATTTCTTTGTGCACATTGAAATACTAATAAATCCTTCCTTTTTATGAATAATGGTGTTTTAAAAGCTAAAAATAACCCAATAAACATTCTCTTTAAAAAAAACAAAATGCTTCTACCATGACTATTACTCTTATAATCTGTTCTATTTTTAATATATTTACTTTCAATTATAAAGTATATTATAACTCTAATTAATGACCAATATTTTAGATCTTTGATTCTTCGATCAAACAAATCATTATCATTTTCAAATTTAATGAATTTTTCGATATTAAATTCCATAGTTTATGATTTATTGCCTAATAGCTTTCTTTTAATTTTACCTAATACTTCAAATAATTTATCTGTTTTAAAATCTGTATGTTGATGAGTTGTAGCTTTCATTAGTTCTTCAAATTCAGCATCACTAATTCTAAACTTATCTTTAATAAATTGAATATAAGAATTCATCATAATATCATCATATAGTGGCTTGCTCAATTCCTTTAGTGCTTCTTCCCTTGTCATTTGGCCAGAAACAATTAAACTTGATAAATGCGATGTTCGTTTATCAACATTAAATTTTTTAGGAAGCCAATATAATTGCAAAAATGCAGTAAATATATTTTCAAGATGTTTACTTCCATAGTATTCAAAGCCACAAAAATCATTTAATTCTTTTAAAGCCCTCTCTTTATTATAATCAATATAATTAAGAGGTCTGATTTCTTTTAAGTTATACTTAAAAGATAATATTTTTTTATCTAATCTTGATATAAAATTCAATTTATCAATTTTAGATCTGCCAAACTTTTTATTAATATCATTAATATTTACTAAATCAAGCGAATTATATGTATTCCCTTGTTGCAAAATACTTTCAGTGGCATAGTTACCCCCTGACAAAAAATAACTAATCCTATTCATTTTTGAATGTTTGCACAAATTTGCATATAAAATATTATCTTGTGGTATAGCAAGATTAGGGACTCCTGCCCTCATATATGCTTTAGTTAATTCAGCAAATTGATACTCGTCAGGTTTAATTACTATCAAATCAACTTTTGTTTTATTTACAAGCTTTTCAATATTTCTTTTAGTTATCTCAGTATTAAATCCATCATCAATATGAAATCCTAAGATTCTTAAACCCCATTTATATCCTAAATATAATAAATACGATGAATCTATCCCACCTGATATACCCATAGAGCAATCATACTTATTATTTTTACTTTTTAATTTTATTTCGTTTATTATAATATCTAATTTTTTTTTACCTTCTTCGTTTGGAAAATATATTTTGTTCATATTATTCAATACTATATAACAATAATTACAATAACCATTCTCATCAAATTTAATTGTCTTATCAGAAATATCATTCATTACACATCGTTTGCAAGTTTTCATATTTTTCTCCTCAAATACAAACTAATTAACATAATACATGTTCTGTTAAAGCAATTATGTATTTTTGTTTCTCGTTTTCCCAACAATACCTCTCTTTTGCATCTTTTATATTGTTCTTAAATGTATTATATAGTTCTTTATCAGTTCGCATTTTTTCAATTGAATTATTAATGACATTAACATCGCAAGAATCAATTGTCATACCAATATTATACTTATCAATAATTTTTTTCATTTCTGGAAATGCCGAACATATAATAGGATTTTCAGCTTGAATATTTTCAAAAAACTTATTTGGAGAACAATAATATAAATTTTTATAAAATGCTTTAAATATTACAATCCCTAAATCAACTGCACTCAAATAATCTCCCAACTCATTCATATCCACCATATCATTAAATAATACTCTATCACCAACACCTAATTTCTTTGCTTTATTTTCCAATTCTAATAGATAATCACCATCAGCACTTCCAATTAATACTAACGACAAATTCTTATTAATACTTAACAGATCTATAAGGAGCTCAATACTTCTCATTCTATTTATATATCCATGATATTCAATAATAAATCTTTCGCCATTAGGATTAATTTTGCTATCAAAAAAAGTTCTAATTTGTTTAACTTTTGTATAATCGATGTTAAAATAGTATGGTGTTGAAAGGATTGAAACAGCATTCCATGAGAAATTATACTCTATTTTCATTTCAGATAGAATTGAATCATTTACTACAATTGTTAAATCAGCATTCTTTAAAATATACTTTTCCAATAATTTCAAAAGTCTTCTCTTTAAACTGCTGTTTTTACCAGTATACAAATGAAACTCATGTGCATCATAAATCAGCTTAACTCTTTTATTTTTAATTCCTTTTTTTGCTATAACACCAATTAATGCTCCATCAGGATTTTCACCTGAAATAACATCTGGATTAATCTGTCTAATAAACTTAATCCAAATCAATCCACTTACAATCCTATTAATAATCAGTGGCACTTTTGTGCCCAAAGGCCTAGTAGTACATCTTAAAACATCAAATCCATCTACTATATCTTTTCTCATATAGTCATCAGGATTTCCTTTACACATAACTAAAACTTCATGACCAAGTTCTTTGTATACCGATAATTCTCTTTTATCTCTGCTTGCATTTTTCCAATCATATGCGACAACTTTCAAAACTGTCATATACTAACCCCCACCTAAAGAATGAATTATATATTCTACAATATATATAATCTATTCTTTATATTTATTCCTTCTGTCACATTCTTAGTATCAAACACTATTCTTGCATTATCACATACAAATTTATAATCAATATTTGTATGTGCAGTAGTAATTATAACTATATCATTTGAAGATAATAATTCTTTGGTAAGTTCTCTTTCACTTATCATAGAAAGCTTATCATTTTTAAAACTACTAACATATGGATCATAATATGAAACATTTGCCCCAACTTTTAATAACTCTTTTATAACTTTTATAGCAGGGCTTTCCCTATAATCATCAATATCTTGCTTATATGCTACACCAAGAATTAATACATTTGCACCATTTATTGCCTTTTTATATTTATTTAAAATATGCATTGCCCTTTCTACTACATATGCAGGTTGTGAATCATTAATAACCATACTATTCTCTATAAGAGTTGTATGAAATCCGAACTCTCTTGCCTTCCAAGTTAAATAATATGGATCAAGTGGTATACAATGTCCTCCAAGTCCAGGACCTGGATAAAATGCTTGAAATCCATATGGTTTAGATTTTGCAGCATTAATTACTTCCCATATTGATATTCCCATTTTGTGACAAAGCCGTGAAAGTTCATTAACAAGACCAATATTTATATTTCTATATGTATTCTCTAAAATTTTTTCCATCTCTGCAATGGCAGGTGATGAAACTCTATGAATTGGGGCTTCAAGTATACACTCATACATTGTAGCAGCTATATCAGTGCATTCAGTGGTGCAACCCCCTACAACTTTTGGTGTATTTTTTGTTTTATAAATTAAATTACCTGGATCTACTCTTTCAGGAGAAAATGCTAAATAAAAATCAACACCACATTTAAGTCCAGAAATATTCTCTAATATAGGTTTTATTAATTCATCAGTGGTTCCAGGATATGTTGTTGACTCTAAAACAATTAGCATATCTTTATGTAAATGTTTAGCAATTTCTTCAGTTGAAGATTTTACATATGATATATCTGGTTCTTGATGAATATCAAGTGGTGTTGGCACACATATACATATACAATCACAATTGGCAACATCTTCAAATCTATTAGTAGCTCTTAATTTCCCTTCTTTAACTACTTTTTCTAAATCTCTATCAACTACATCACCTATATAATTTTTACCATTGTTAACTAAATCTACTTTTTCTTTTTGAACATCAAATCCAACAACTTTATAACCTGCTTTTGCTTTTTCAACAGCAAGTGGAAGTCCAACATATCCCAAACCACATACTCCAAGAACTGCTGTCTTATTTAAAATTTTTTCTTTTAATTTACTCATTAATAATCTCCATCATTATTTTAATAATACTTCACATATATAATTCACTTCTGTTTTTGTTAAATATGGATGCATAGGCAAACTTAATACTTTTTTTGTAGCTTCTATACTATTTTTATAATTAGCATAATTATAATCAATATCATTAAAACATTTTTGTGTATGCATTCCCCTTGGATAATATATCATACTAGGTATTTTATTATTTTTTAATTTAATTTGTAACATGTTTCTTTCATTCTCATCTTTACACAATATTGTGTATTGAGCAAAACTTGAATAAAATCCATTAGGGATTATTGGGATTTTAATTTTTTTACTAAGTTTATCAGTATACCATTTATATATATTATTTACAGATTCTAATTCATATTCTATAAAAGCTTTTAATTTTACTTTTAATATTGCTGCCTGTATTGTATCAAGCCTTGAATTCATACCTATCATTATATTATCGTATTTATCAATTTTTGATTTACCATTAGAACGAAGTGAAATTAGCTTTTCATAAACTGTTTTATCATCAGTAAATATTGCTCCACCGTCTCCATAACAACCAAGCGGTTTTGCTGGAAAAAAAGAAGTACAAGAAATATCTCCAAACGAACATGCTTTTTTGCCATTTATACTTCCCCCAAAACCTTGTGCTGCATCTTCAATAACTATTAAATTATACTTTTTAGCTATTTTTAAAATATTATCATAATCAGCAGGCAATCCAAATAAATCAACTGGCATTATAGCTTTTAATTTAAATTTTTTATCATTATAAACTTTTTTTACAACATTTTCTAATGATTCAATAGACATATTAAAAGTATCTAAATCAATATCAACAAATATTGGTGTAGCACCTACAAGTGCAACTGAAGATGCAGTTGCTATATAAGTAAAATCTGGAACTAATACTGCATCTCCTTTTCCTATACCCATAACCATAAGTGCAAGAATTAATGCATCTGTTCCATTAGCACAAGAAATACAATATTTTCTACCAACATAAGTTGCAAGTTTATCTTCCAATTCATTTACTTGTTTACCAAGTATAAAATTAGAATCATTAATGACATCAAAAATTGCTTTATCAATTTCAGGTTTTAATTTTTTATATTGTCTTTTTAAATCTCTAAATTCCACTTATTATAAAACTCCATTATTAATATACTATCCCATTTTTATTAATTTTTTTATATTCAACAGCTGGATTACCAATTACAATAATATTATCCTTTACATTATGTGTTACAACAGCCCCTGCTCCTACCATAGCATTCTCACCTATTGTATTTCCACAAACTATTGTTGCATTAGCACCGATACTTGCACCTTTTTTAATTATAGTTTTTATAAAATTTTCATGTCCCTTAGGATATCTTGCCCTTGGTGTTAAATCATTAGTAAACACACAGGAAGGCCCTAAAAAAACATCATCTTCTATAATTACACCTTCATATACAGATACATTATTTTGAATTTTTACATTATCACCAATAATAACATTAGACCCAATGTAAACATTTTGACCTATATTACAATTTTTACCTATTTTAGCTCCTTTTTGTATATGACAAAAATGCCAGATTTTAGTTCCATCACCAATCTGAACATCTTCATCAATATATGAACTTTTATGAACAAAATAATTTTTCATTTATTTTTCAATGGATATATTTCATGATTTAAATCAATCCATACAATCTTAAATAATCCAGTTTTTTCATTTCTAATCCCATATATTCTTGTTTTATTATTTAACCTTAGTGAAAAAATTGAATAAATTTTATTATCAATTGCTTTTAATTTTTTAAGTTCTTCTTGTGCTTCTTTTATTAAATCTTCAATTCTAACAAAATGATTATTTGTGCCTTGTCTTCTTCCACCAGCTGTTTTTTCAATTTCAGCCCAAGTCTTTCCTTCAAAAGATTTTTATTGTAATAATATATTTTTATTACAATTTTTAAAAAAATTCCATTTATCAATATTTATATCAGCTATATCAAAAGACCAAGTTGGATTATTTTTAATTGCTTTATTTAAACTATCAAATATTATTTTGGGTAATTCATATTTTTTTATTTTTTTACTCATAATATTTCACATAATCCACAATAATAATCTTGAATAACTTCTAATGGAATAATTTTATTACTTGGTGCACCAGGTTCAAGATTACCTCTTGTTTCAATCCAAGGTCTTTCAGTATGAGTTAATTGCATTAAATAAAATCCATCCTTTTTACCATATTTATTTAATACAGCATCTATTGTTTTTTTTTCTTCCGTTGAAATGTTTTTAATCCATTTATTTCCATTAAGTAATGATGAATCAATTTCAAATTTGTTTTTTGTAACATTATATAGTTCTCTACATACTGGACCATTTGCCCAAGCTTCAAACTGTTCATTAAAAAGAGACTTTTCATTCCATACTAAAGACCAAGCTTGACAATAATAACATATTTTTTGTAATTTAATTGAACTTGTTTTTCCTAATTTTTTTAAAATATAATTAGCTACAGTATATATGTTTGTCATGATTTACCTCTTTTTTTTATAATATCATATAAATTACACAAAAATATTAAAAACTATTAAAAAAGTCAATTGACGATACATCTTTAATTGGTAATTTTATAGGTTCTCCACTAAATGCAGATTTATAAATTGCAAGAACCATCTCTACAGCATTCCTACCTGCTACTGCATCTACATATGGTTTTCTATTATTTCTAATTGCATCTATAACATCAGCATATAAAGCTGTATGCCCATTTCCATATACATTAGATGTTTGTTCTTGTAAATTTTTATTTTTATTATCATTTATATTATAATCTTTAAAATTCCAAAAATCAATATTATTTGTTGATTTACCTCCAATTTTACAGGTACCATTTTCACCAAATAAATAAAGTGTTTCTTCAAGATTTTCTTTATATACATTTACTGTTCCTTCAATGGTTCCGATTGCACCATTTTTAAATTTTATAACTGCCATACCTATATCTTCACACTCAATATAATGATGAAATTGTTGTTTTATTACTCCATATACTTCATAAACCTCATCCCCCATCATCCACCTTAGTAAATCTATACCATGAATACATTGATTAAAAAGACACCCACCATCTGTCGCCCATTTTCCTCTCCATTTTGCTTGATCATAATAATCTTTATTTCTATTCCATCTAACATTTATTGACCCATGAGAAATTTTACCAAATCTTCCAGTTTCAAGTGCTTTTCTCATTTCTTGTATTGCTAAATTAAATCTATTTTGATGACAAACTGACACTTTTACATTATTTTTTTTAGAGAGTTCTATAATATCCTCACAATTATTTATAGACATCGCCATCGGCTTTTCTATAATAACATTTATTCCTTTACTTATGCAATATTTTGCAATTTCTGCATGGGAACCACTATCAGTTGCAATTGCAATTAAATCAATATCAGCTATTTCTTCTATCATTTTTCTATAATCTGAATATCGTTTAACATTATCATCATAAATTTCACTAAACTTTGTATTTTCACATAAAATTTCTATGTGATTTAAATTAATATCACATAGTGCTACAATATTTAATTTATTGTTTACAGCAGCTTTTATATGGTTTACTGCTATCCGTCCACAACCTATAAGTGCATAGTTCATAATTAATACCTCAATTTATTGTAAATATTTTTTTGATAATACTTCGTAATCTAATTCATTTTTAGCTAATTCATAACATTTATCTTTCATTTTATATAAAACATTAGCATCACATATTATTCTATTTAATATATCTTCTATTTCTTGGATACTTTCTGCATAAAAAACATTATCCTTAAAAGCTTCCAAATAATATTTTCTATTTACTATCAAAGCACATCCACTGCAAAGTGCAACTTGTGCAGTCGCAGATTCACTGCCAGGTTGAATATATAAATCAGTTGCTCCAAGTATTTTTTCTTGCTCTATAGAATTCTTCCAACCTAAAAAATAAATTCTATTATCTTTCTCAATTAATGAATTAATTTCATTTTTTAAATCATCTTGAATGCTTCCATATATTAATAATCTCAATTTATTATTTTTTATGTTACTAAATGCTTTAATAACTTGATTTGTTTTTTTTAAATTATTAATTTTCCCTGAATGAGTACAAATTATTATATCTTTTGGAAAATCCATTTCATTAATTATTTCTTGTCTATACTTTTCTTGTAATTTTTTATCTATTATTATTCCACCAAGTGGAAAATATTCTAATTTTTCATCAGATAAGCCATACATATCTTTAATATATTTTTTTTCTGGAAATCCAATATATAACACTTTTTTTATATAAAGTAATGCTTTATTTATAAAAAAACCATGAATATATTTGTATGCAAATTTTGAAATAATATTTTTCGCTGTATTATTAAAATTTTCATGTGAATCTACATAAAATAAAACATTTGTATTATTTTTTACATATTTTGCTACATCCATTAATTCATAACCACACAACCCATGATATAAAATTACATCAGGTTTTATGATATTTAAATAATCAAAAATTTTTTTTACTTTTTGAATCTTTTGAGAAATAAATGAATTGATTATATAATCATATTTTAATCTAATTAATCTAACCTTATTATCCATCACTTTATCACACTCAACTGTTTCTATAAGTTTACCATCCTTATAAACATAAACATCACTAATAAAAATTACATTATGACCATCTTTTGCATTTAACTCAGATAAATAATTATCTTGATATAACATACTTTCAGTTAAGTGGCTTACAAGACCAATATGTAAAATATTCATTAAAACATCCTTTCCTTATTAGAACTCCAATTAGCAAACAACTCTCTAATAAATAATAATCGTTCATCTATCATTTGTTTTATATTCATTTTACTATTATTTGAATAATTGTTGTCATGTAACCTATGCAATAATAGTTTACCATTTATTAATTGAACTTCCCCATACCTCGTAGCACAAACTCCAAGCCATAAATCGTGTGGCAATGGTGGTTTTATTGAAACTCTAACATTATTTTCTTTATTCTCCCCCCATACACATCTTTTGAATATAATTTAACTGCCATATTGCTAACACAATCCTTATTAAAATTTTTATTTATTTGATAATAAATTGCATTTTTCAACTCACTTATATTATTTTTCACAAATAAACCATATGGATTTGGAACAGTTTCTTTAGTTCCACCTTCATCAATCCCCACAACAGGAAGTCCACAAGACATTGCTTCTATGCAAGTTGTTGGGAAATTTTCTTTTTTACTACATATGAGAAATAAGTCTGATAAAGAATACAACCTTGCTAATTCATTTTGATCATTAATCTTTTTTATTAATAAAACATTGTTACTATATTTTTTTGTTTCAGTTGTTCCTACAAGTATAAATTGAAATTCATTCATTTCTTTAGCAATCTCTAATACTGTTTTTCCACCTTTAATTTTACTCATAATATTGGGAGCAACAGAAATAATTAATTTTTTTGTTTTATCAATTCTATATTTATCATATAAATAATCTATCTCTTTTTTATTTCTAATATAAAATATTTTATCGGTATCTATTCCATTGTGTATTACTAAAATTTTTTTATTTTTTAGAAATGATTGCCTTACCCTATTGGCAAGCCATTCTGATGGTGTAATAATAGTAAAATCCAAATCCAACAGCATTTGTTTCTTATTATTAAACATTTTTTTTGTTTTATCAAAAAATAAGCTTTTAGGATAATCTTTTAATGCAGGGCATTTGCAACATTCTTTTTTCCATTTTTCACAATCATATGCATACCCACATTTTCCAGTATACATATATTCACAATGAAATGTCCATATTACTGGTATTTTTTTTCTTTTTATATACTCTATTAAAGTTTTAATATTAACAAAATAAGCATGCAATTCATGAATATGTATTATATCTGGTTTAAAGTTATCAATATATTTAATTAACCTTTTTGTTGAAAAATATGAAAAACAACCATTATAACCAGTTACTCTTGATAGAAAAGCATGCAAATAAGTTTCTATATCTATACCAAATTTATATATATTTTTTTCATTGATTTTTTTCCCTCTACCATAGCATACAGAAGCGATGTTATTGTGTGTATTAAAATAAGTATATAAATCATATACTATTTTACCTGTGCTACTATTTTTGCAATTTACATCTATTAATAAAACTTTCATAAAATATTAAATAATTCAATAAATTTTTTTTAAAAATAAATTGTAGAATAATAATTAACTATATGAATTACAATTATTTATAGATGAAAACCCTTCTTTTCTATATTTGCTATCAATAAAATCAGTAATCACACGTATTAATCTATCTTTATTATTAATATAACAATTATGCTTAATATTTAATATATTATATAATTCATTCAATTCTAAAATAGTAAAATTATTACCTATTGTAGCAACATCCACATTTTTCCATAAATTTTTATCACGAATAATAACTATTCCTTTTTTAGTTTTAAACTCATTCTTTCCAATAAATGAAATAAATACTTTTTTATTAGAATTAATACTTTTATTTAAAATCTTTTTAAAACTTTTCTTAATTATCTTCATATATATTAAACTCTCTTAATAAATTCTTCTACAAAATCAATATAATCATTATGTTTGTCAGAATGTCTTAATTTAATTAAGTTGTCTTTTAAGTTCCCAATGGATTCACTATATCCTGTTAATTCCTTAATTTTTGTAGTATATAATATCTGTGAATTTTCAAATTGTTGTCTATAAACTGCTGGTGTTGAATTTTCAGTTAATTGTGTTCCATATCGCATAGTTTCTAGAATGCCAATATCATTTAGGCTACAATTATCTAAAGTAAATGGTAAAGATCTTCTTTTAAAAATATTATCAAAAAACGATAAGCTAAAACTATCACTAAAATACTTTTCATAAGTTTTTGAAATTGTATTCAAATAATGTTCTATCCCAGCCTTACTTAATGGATCCATAATTGTTGGAATTAACAAATAATCACTTATTAAAAATATGCTCTCAGTCAAAACATTATTATTAGGAGGACAATCTACTAGAATATAATCATATTTTTTGAAAATTTCTTTACTTAATAGCCAATAAAAAAACATAATAGAACCTGTACTATTTGAAAACTTTAAAATCATATCATCTAAAATATTGCTTAGACCAAAACATGAGCTCGGAATAAAATCAAAAAACAAACCATTATTTACTTCTATTTTATTACTTATTGTAATGTTATACTTACTATTATCTATTATGTTTTGATAAGGTAATTGTAAAAATACATACATAAAATAATTCAAAAATTCTCTATTACGATTTAAATCACTAGCAACATCATATAAATACTCTTTATTATTTCTAAAACATTCTGTACTCATCGAGGCTTGTGTATCAATATTAATTACTAATGTACACTTATTACGATTTGCTAATTGCGCAGCCAAATGCAAAGTAGTTGTAGTTTTGCCTACACCTCCTTTATAATTCCCAATACATATAATTTTCATATTTAAAATCTCCTATCATCAGTATTATTGCTAAAATGCAATTTATTACATTACATTTCAATTATTTAACATCAATAAAAATATATTATCTTGCTATAATTCAATTATATAAAAATCTATTTTCTTATCCTTTTCTCTATTCCTAACATTTCAAATAATCTAATTCCAAAATTATATAGCCACTTTTGACTTTTAAATTTCTCTTTACACTCTGGTAATTCATGAAATTTTTTTAATTCTTCTTCACTAATATTAAGTTTTTTGGACACATCAGAAAATAATTTTTTTAATTCTTCTTCACTAAGCGGTGGTTTTTCTAATATTTTAAGTGCTTCCTCTCTTGTCATTTGATTAGTAATCACTAAACTACTAAGTTGTGGTCTTCTCATATCATGCAAAAATCTTGTTGGTTGCCAATAACCCTCTAAGAATTTTGTAAGTAAATTTTCAAAATGTTTTTGGCCATATGGAATATAATCATATTCATCTTGCAAAGTTTTTATCATAGACTCTCTTGTAAACTCTACTAAATTAAGCGGCTTAACTGTTTTTATCCCTCTAATATATGGATATATAAATTTATGTTTTAATCCGCTTGTATAACAATAATTTTTTATAGGTATTTTGCAATATTTCTTAAGTACATCTTTTATAAAAACTTCATCACCTGTAGGTCCAGAACACTTTTCCCAAGATACAGGATCTGCAACAATTTCAGTACAAATATTATATCCATTT